>NZ_JBXKJL010000227.1:0-5033 GCF_056994735.1 Geomonas sp. | reverse complement strand
CATCTCGAGACCTGCGTGCTCGGCCACGGCAGCAGCACGGAACACGACTCGGCCAAACCCATGACCCAGCAGGAACTGATGGACGAAGTAAAAACAGCACTGTCGCGCTTTCTCAGGTAACGCGACGAAAGGGGAACAGCATGTCTGCCACTACCATCTCTCGTGATCCGGTCTGCGGAATGGTCCTGACCGGGACCGCGGAACACCAAAGCACGTATCGTGGCGTGCCTTACGGCTTCTGCTCCGCTCAATGCAAGGAAAAGTTCGATCTCGACCCGGACCGCTATCTGAAAAAAGAAGCTGCCTCTCCGGCCGGGACCGGGGAAGTCGTGGAGCGTTGCGAGCTGCCGCTCGTCGGGATGCACTGCGCGTCTTGCGCTGCCAGGGTCGAGAAAGCCTTGGGCGCTGCCGAGGGGGTCGTCACCGCCAACGTCAATTTCGCCACCACCCGTGCCACCGTGCTCTACGACGCGCAGGAGACCGACGTCGCCGCGCTGCGCAAGGTGGTGCGGGATCTGGGCTACGAGGTGCTTGAGCCTTCCTCAGGGGCGGAGCAGGGCGCTGAAGAGATGCAGGCTGCCGAGTCACGGCACCGGGAAGAGGAGTACCGGCACCAGAAGGTAAAGTTTCTCTTCGCCCTGGCGCTGACCGTTCCGGTGGCGGTGCTGGCGATGGCCGGCCATCTCGTGCCTGCCCTGGAGGAGTACCTGGACTTCTCCTGGCGTCCCTGGCTGGAACTGGCGCTGACCACTCCGGTCCTCTTCTGGGCCGGTCGTGAATTCTTCACCGGCGCCTGGGCCGCCGCCAAGCACCGGGTCGCGGACATGAACACCCTGGTCTCGCTCGGCACCCTGTCGGCTTATACCTTCAGCGTGGTCGCCACCGTGGCGCCCGGGTGGTTGATGGTGGAATCGGCGACGATGCCCCATTCCCGAACCGCCATGACCTCACCTGTCGGAGTATATTACGAAGTTGCCGCCATCATCGTGACCCTCATCCTGATGGGGCGGCTCCTGGAAGCCCGGGCTCGCAGCAAGACCAGCGGGGCCATCCGCGCCCTCATCGGTTTGCAGCCGAAAATGGCCCGCGTGGTCCGCAACGGCAAGGAAGAGGACATCCCTGTGGCCAACGTGCAGGTCGGGGATGTCGTAGTGGTGCGTCCCGGCGAGAAGGTGCCGGTTGACGGTGAGGTCGTGGAGGGCTCCTCTTCGGTCGATGAAAGCATGCTGACCGGCGAACCGCTGCCGGTGCAGAAAAAGGCGGGCGACACCGTCATCGGCGCCACCCTCAACAAGACCGGCTCGTTCCGCTTCCGGGCCACCAAGATCGGGAAGGATACCGTGCTGCAGCAGATCGTCAGGCTGGTGCAGGAGGCCCAGGGGAGCAAGGCCCCCATCCAGCGGCTGGCGGACGTGATCGCCGGGTACTTCGTTCCCATCGTGATGTGCATCGCCATCGCCACCTTCGTCCTCTGGTTCGACCTCAACGCTCCGGGAGCCAGGATGAACATGGCCCTGCTGACCTTCGTCTCGGTGCTGATCATAGCCTGCCCGTGCGCACTCGGCCTTGCCACCCCGACAGCGATCATGGTGGGGACGGGACGTGGCGCGCAAAGCGGCATCCTGATCAAGGGGGGCGAGGCCCTGGAAACCGCCCATAAACTGACCACCATCGTACTCGACAAGACCGGCACCATCACCCGTGGAGTCCCCTCCGTCACCGACTTGCTGGCCAAAGGGGTGGACAAGGAGCTCCTGCTGCGACTGGCTGCGGCCGCGGAGTCAGGGAGCGAGCATCCCCTTGGCGAGGCCATAGTGCGCTCGGCCGAGGAACAGGGCGTGCCCAGACCGGCGGCGTCGCATTTCAATGCCATACCCGGCCACGGGATCGAGGCCGTGGTCGAGGATCGTAGCGTTGTCATAGGATCGGCCGCACTGCTGCGGGACCGGGGGATCGATCCCGACCAGGACGCGGCACACCGTCTCGCCGACGAGGGGAAGACCCCGATCTTTGTCGCCGTGGACGGGGCCTTCGCCGGCATCATCGCCATCTCCGATCCGATCAAGGAAGGATCCAGGGGGGCGATCGAGCGGCTGCACGCGCTCGGGCTGGAGGTCATCATGCTCACCGGGGACAACAAGCGGACGGCAGCCGCCATCGCCGGTCAGGTCGGGGTCGACAAGGTCCTGGCCGAAGTGCTGCCGGAAGGGAAAAGCGAGGAGATAAAGAAGCTCCAGGCCCAGGGGAAGGTGGTCGCCATGGTCGGCGACGGCATCAACGATGCGCCGGCCCTGGCCCAGGCCAACGTGGGCATTGCCATGGGGAGCGGCACCGACGTGGCCATGGAGGCCGCCGACATCACCCTGGTTCGCGGCGACCTCAACGGCGTCATCTCCAGTATCGCCCTCTCCAGGGCCACCCTCGCCAACATCAAGCAGAACCTCTTCTTCGCCTTTGTCTACAACACCCTCGGTATCCCGATCGCCGCGGGGATCCTTTACCCGTTCACCGGATGGCTGCTGAGCCCGATCCTGGCCTCCCTGGCGATGGCCCTTTCGTCGGTGAGCGTAGTGACCAACGCCCTTCGCCTGCGCGGCTTCACCGTGGAAAGGAGTTAAGCATGGACCTTACTCAAATGATAGTTACAGCGGGAGGGCTCGCGCTGATCGTGCTGACCTTGTGGTTCTTCTTCGGGAAGGGGGAGAAGGGGAGGGTCGGTGGCAAAGAGAAGCTGTACTCCTGCCCCATGCACCCCTGGATCACCAGCTCAGACCCGGCGGCCAACTGCTCCATCTGCGGGATGAAGCTGGTTCGCAACGAAAGTGTCTGACCGACACTGACATAGCTGCCAGAAACGGAGAAGGGCTCCCTCGCCGAGATGGGAGCCCTTCCTGTTTTTGGGTTGGCAATGTCGCCGGTGCCGATGATCCGCGGCTGGGATTCCTCTACTATGCCCCTTGCAGCGAGGAGAGGAGCTGCCGGCAGGACTGTTCGCAGTTTCGGCACATCTGTGCGCAGATCCTGCAGTACTGGTGCGTTTCGGCGTGCTTGGAGCACTCCTCGGCGCAGATCTTGGTCGCCGTCAGGGTCGTCTCCAGTTGTGCCCGCACCAGTTGGAGGGTCATCTCCGTCTGCCTGCCGAGGACCCTTGCGGTGGTCAGGCAGATGTCGGAGCAGTCCAGATCGGTGCGGATGCATCTGGCAAGCATCTGGACATCCTTTTCCCCGATGCAGGCGTCAGCGCACGTGTTGCAAACATCCGCACATTCGATGCACGTCTCGATGCAAGCGGTAACGTGTTTGAGCTCGATATTGGCTTTCCGTGGGTGGCTCTTGAACATTTCCTGGGTTTTCATAATAGCTCCTTCTATACGGGTAGTTGAAGTCTCAAGGATAGCAATCTTGCCGGCTCTGTCCACAGCCGGTGGCACGATTTGATCGGATAGTTGAAGCGGGGGCAGCGGCCGGAGGCGGGGAGGTTGTCGCAGGCATCAAACGAGCTCAGCGTAGGGCAATATCCTTCATGCCCGCTGTGGAATAGTCTCCAGTTTGTGGCCTGCTGGTGTCGCAGTGGCTGGACAACTGCCTGAAATAGCAATTAATTCCGTGTTGGCATGCCGTCTGCTATAGAGGATGACAGGCAGTCAACACACAACCAGGGAGGGTTCAATCATGAAGAAAATTATTATGGCTCTTGTCGCAGCTTCACTGTTCGCATCTGTGCCGGCCATGGCCGCCGAGCACGGCAAACAGCATGATCCGGGATGCCAGAAGGAATGCGAGATGCTGGTCCGGAACTGCAGCCAGGAGGTCGACACCCTCCAGCAAAAAATTGGCAAACTCGAGAATGCCATCAATAACAATGCCGCCAGGTACAGCCAGGCCGAATTGAAGCAGCTGAAGGACAATCTCCAGGACGCAAAGAAGGAGCTGTCCGATATCGAACTTGGTGGAGCATAGGCAAGGGTGAAATTTTTACGCAGGAAAGAAGCCTCCGAGCCACACCGGGGGCTTTTCTTTCGCGAGCAGGAGGAGTGATTTCCTCCGATGCAGATACGGAATGTGCTATAAGTGCGGAGCCTGTACCGGGAGTCGCTTGGTGTATCAGGTTACGGCTGGATGGACAGAATAAGAGGGGGAGCTTGTATGAGAAGGGTTGTGATGGCTGGTCTAAAAGAGCTAAAGCAATTCCACAAACTCGCCGGACTCTTCGAGAGCGATGTCAGGAGCACCGATCAGGCTGCCCGCCAGGGGAATGTTGAGGTAGCCAGGAAGGCCTTCCATGACGCCGAGGAGAGATGTAAAGCTTGTCACACCAAATTCAGGGACTGAAACGAAAGCGATTAACGTGCTGCCGACGGGGAAGTAAGAACGATATAACTACGTAGACGAGACGGCCCACTCCAGGGAAATGGAGTGGGCCTTTTTTTATCGAAGAAGAAAGGAAGTTCCGGTGTACGGCACTTAGAAGTGGTAAACCATGCCGATGCCGGTGGAGAGATAACTGTCTTCGATGGCGTGTAACAGCAGGTTGGCGGTGGCGCTGAAGTTGCGATCGAGGGCGTATTCGACCCCGCCACCTATCAGGGCGCCGAATCTGGTCTCGCTCTCCCTCGGCATCTCCGCTGCCGGTCTCCACTCGTCGAAGCTGATCTCGAGAGCTCCTTGGCCGAAGGCCGAGAATTCCGGATCGACTTTCGGCAGGGGGATGTAGTAGCGGGCACCGAGGTCGATGGGGACGCGGGTCCCGGTGACATTCATCCCATTCTCATCGGTGCTGGACCGGAAGTAGGAAACATCGATCCGCCCCTGCAGGTTCTTCCTGAACTCATAACCGAACCCGGCAGTGATTCCGAACTGGCCACCCAGGTTGTCGAACGACTCAGTCCCGTAGTTGACCGTTGCTTCGACAGATTTCTTACCTTCCTCTGCAAAGGCGCCGTTTGCGGCCAGCGCGATCCCGCTGGCTACCATTACCGCCGCGAATCTTGTCATCATTCCCGTTCCCTCCTTTAAGTACCTACCGATCCCGT
>NZ_JBXKJL010000226.1:0-2112 GCF_056994735.1 Geomonas sp. | reverse complement strand
GCGCCGGCCTCGAGGCTTCGCAGCACGTCTGCCGGGTCGATCAGGTGGGTGAGCAGGATGATCGGCGTCCCCTTTGCTTCCTCGATCCCTCTCACCCGTCGGCATAGCTCGAAGCCGTCCATCTCCGGCATCTGGATGTCGCTGATGATGAGGTCGGGGTGCCGGGAAAGGGTCGCCTCGAGCGCTTCCCTGCCATTTCGTGCCACGCAAACGCGGTACCCGTGCGTCCTGAGCACCTGGTCCAGGAGCTTTGCCTGGGTGGGGCTGTCGTCGACCACCAGAATCAGGACGGCGTCATTTTGTGGTTTAGCGGGGGCTTCCATGGCTCATCCTTGTCTGCATGCGTTCATTTTGGCAGACGCAAGATCTTATATCCATTCCTTTCGGAAGGTGCTGAATGATTTCCCTTATCTTGCCAGCTGGGCAGCACTTTCCCGGGGCTTTACCAGTTCCTCCAGCAGTTGGATGATTCCCTCGGGGGGAAGGATGTAGTTCGCAGCATCGATCCGGATCGCCTCGCCAGGCATGCCGAAGACCACGGAACTCTCCCGGTCCTGGGCGATGGTGATCCCCCCCCGCTCTTTCAGGGTCTTCAATTCAAAAGCGCCGTCGCGCCCCATTCCGGAGAGGAGCACGCCGGCCGCCTGGCGGCCATAGCGGAGCGCCACGGACCGAAAGAGCGCCGAGACCGATGGACGCAGCCCGTTCTCGGGTGGGGCACCGGAGAGAACGATCCTGTCGCTTGGTCCCATCTCCATGTGGCAGCCATCGGGCGCCACATAGACCCGTCCGGGGGAGATCCGCATGCCGTTTTCGGCAAGCTGCACCGGCAGACGGGAGCTCTGGTTCAGCCAGTGCACGAAGTTCTCGGTGAACCCTTCCGCCATGTGCTGCACGACCAGCACCGCCGCGCCGAAGTGGGGCGGAAGTTTGGCGAGGATCTGTTGCAAAAGGGGAGGTCCACCGGTCGAGGCGCCGATGGCGACCACCCTGATCTGCGCCGCGGGCTCGGGGAGCGGCAGCGGTTTTTCGTGCGCCCCCTTGCAAACCTGGGGAAAGCTCCGGCGCACCACCTTGATCTCGGACATGAGCTTTATGTGGTGCACGAGCTTCGCGACCGATGCGGCGTACCCGGGGCTCCCGACGGGGTCGGGCTTTGACAGCACCATGAGGGCCCCCGCCTCCATGACGCGGAAAAGGGTCGCCGAATCCTTGGGGTCCATCTTTGCGGTGACGATGACGATGGGAACGGGACAACTGGACATGATGGCCCGGGTCGCCTGGAAACCGTCCATGCCGGGGAGGTTGATGTCCATGGTGATGATGTCCGGCCTCAGGTTGCGGGCGGCCTCCACCGCAGCCTCGCCGCTTTCGGCCGTGCCGATCACCCGGATCTGCGGATCGGAGTTGAAGGCCGCCACCAGCGCCTGCTGGACGGTTTTTGAATCCTCCACCACGAGAAGTCTGATCACCTGTTCCGTTCCCTCATCTTCTTGAATATCCCTCTCAGGTCAGTTTATGAATCACTTCGATCAGGCTGCTCTGATCGAAGCTGCTCTTGACGATGTAGGCGTTTGCCCCCACGTCGATGCCCCGCTCGCGGTCCGAGCGGGACTCTAGCCCCGTCACCAGCACCACCGGGATCTTTTCCAGCCTCCTGTCTCCCCTGATGGCCGCCGTGAGCTCGAAGCCGTTCATGCGTGGCATCTCCACGTCGGAGATGACGATGTCGAAGCTCTCGGTCTTGAGAAGCGCGAGGGCGTCGGCCCCGTCGATGGCTGTTCGCACCTGGAATCCGGAGGCCTCCAGGATGGTCTTCAGTAGCGTGCGCGAGGTGATGGAGTCCTCGGCAACCAGCACGCTCAACCGCTTCGGCTTGGGGCTGGCCGAGGAGGGCGGCCCGAAGAGGCCCGAGGCGGCACCTGCCAGAGCCGACCTGAAGAGGTCGCCGATGTTGAGGATCGGCACCACGCGGCCGTTACCCAGCACCGTCGCCCCGGCCACGTTCCTTACCCGCGACAGCTGGCTGCCCAGAGGCTTCACCAGGATCTCCTGCACCCCGACCACCTGGTCGACGGCAAAGGCGATCCGTTTCTCGCCGACGTTCAGCAG
>NZ_JBXKJL010000225.1:0-6466 GCF_056994735.1 Geomonas sp. | reverse complement strand
GGGGATGATTCCTTACTGGGCGCTGCCGGATCAGATCTTGAAGGCTTCCATTTCCTTTTGCAGCATGTCGGTCTGCTTGAACAGCTTGGACACGCCTTCGTCCATGACCCGGGTGGCGCCGACGTTGGCTTCGGTCGCCGCCTGGATCTCCTCGACCGACATCATGATCTGCTCGCTCCCGCGGCTCTGCTCGTCGCAGGCGCGCTTGATGTGGCGGATCATCTCGGTGATGCTCTCGGTCGACTGGGCTATCAGGTTCCCGACCTTGTTCTGCTCGCGGGTGGAGGAGAGAACCTGCGAGGTCAGCCCCTTCATGTTCTCGACCGCCCCCATGATCAGCTCGCTCCCCTGCCCCTGCTCCTTGGTGGCCTTGGCGATCTGCGCCACCATCTCGGAGACCTGCTCCATGGCCTCGCGGATCATCTGGCTCCCCTTGGCCTGCTCCACGGTGGTACGGGCGATCTCCCCGACCTGGGCCGTGGCCTCGTTGACGCCAACCACGATCTTGGCCAGCGCCTCGCCCGATTTCTGGGAGAGGAGTTCGCCGTCGCCGATGCTGCGCTCGGCCTGCTCGATGGCGTCGACCGCGCGCCTGGTCTCCTCCTGCACGCCGCGGATCACCTGGGCGATTTCGCGGGTCGAGCTGGAGGTGCGCTCGGAGAGTTCCTTGATCTCGTCGGCGACCACGGCAAAGCCCTTTCCGTGTTCACCGGCCTGGGCGGCAATGATGGCGGCGTTTAAGGCCAGCAGGTTGGTCTGCTCCGCCACCTCGTCGATGACCGAGAGGATGTCGCCGATGTCGGCGGCGCGCTCGGAGAGGGTGTTGACCACCTCGCTGGTGATGGCGGAGGAGCGCTTGATCTCCTGCATGCCGTTGATAACCGCCTCGACGGCCTCGCGTCCGGTTTCCGCATCGGCGCGGACCGCCTTGGAGATGGCCGCCGTTTCGTTGGCGTTTCTCTCGACCTGCTTGATCGAGCTGTCCATCTCCATCACCGAAGAGGCGGTGGCGGTGGAGACTTCCATGAGGCTGACCACGCCGTTTCCGACCTGCTTGATGGAGGCCCCCATCTCGACGATGGACGAGCTGACCTCGTTCACCGACTGCGACAGGTTCTCCATGCTCTGCACCACTTCCTCGACGCTGGATGCCATCTCCAGGATCGAAGAGGAGCTCTCCGAGGCCGAGATGGAGAGGGAATCGACGCTTGAGGCCACCCCCTTGACCGAGGTGTTGATCTCGACGATGGCTGCCGAGGTCTTGGCCACGCTGTCGGCCTGGGTCTTGGCGGACTGCACCACGGAGTGAGAGGCCTTGGCCATGGTGTCCGAAACACCTGCCAGCTCCGCCGAAGAGCGGGAAACCTTACCGATGATCCCCGAGAGCTTCCCGACCATCTCGTTGAAGTCGCTCCCCAAGGTGCCGATCTCGTCCTCCGAGTCGACTTCCACCCTGGTGGTGAGGTCCCCTTCGGCGCCGCTGTTGACGGCGGCGGCCATGATCCTGACCCTGGCGACGATGTTGCGGGTGATCATCATCCCCAGCAACAGGGCCATGGCGATGGCGATCAGGATGACCACGGTGAAGGTCACCATGGAGGTCCGCTGCATCTGGGTCACCTGGGCATGGGCCTGGTTCATCTGGTTGCCGACTTCCAGCAGGATGTCATCGAGATCGGCCTTGGCCTTTTCGTTGGCCTCGGTGATGTCATCGTTGGCCAGCTTGTGCAGGGTCGCGTCGGAGAGGGAGTTGGGCCCGCCGAGGAGGCGCTCCTTGTGAGAGATGAGCTGGTCCGCCACATTCTCGAATTCCGACCAGGTCGACAGGAACTTCCTGGTACGGGCCTCGATGACGCCACCCTTCTCCGCAGGCTTGATGCCGAGCTTGGCGTTGCCGTTCAGCAGCGTCTGCGCCTGGCTCTGCAGGAGGTCCCGCTTCATGTGGTAGTCCTCGACGTACTCCTCGAACTTGTCCTTCTCGGAGCGGACCAGGGCGGCCTGCATCAGGCTCACGTGGCAGTACTTCTGGGTCACCGCCATGAGGAGCACCTGCTTCTGCTGCTTGGAAAGCTGCTCCAGGATGTTCTGGATCTGGCCGCCGACCCGCTTGACGCTCACCGCGCCGAAGATGCCGGTGAAGGCGACCAGAAAGGCCATGATCATAAAAGCTACGATCAGTCGGCCGCGAAGCTTCAGGTTCTTCATTTAATTAACGCTCCGCTTCCACTATCAGGTAGTTCAGCAGGTCGACGGCCTGTTTCACCTCGGCCTTGGACATGTTGGAGTCAGGCTTTCTCAGCATCTTTACGCCGTAGGCCTTGGTGGCGCTACGGTCGAAGGGCTGGCCGGAGATGGGGGCCACGCCGGACTGTACCGCGACGATGGTCCTCTCCAGGGTGTGGCACTTGACGCACTTGGTACGGACCACGTCGTAGTTTGCCTTCATGGCGGAGGGGAAACCCGAAGGATCGAGGCGCATGGCGTCGCCTTTACCTATCACTCTCAAAGCCGCGTTGGCGGCGGTTGCAGTGGTTGCAATAAGTAGCATGGTGATGAGAATCTTCTTCATGGTAAACATCCTCCGTTAGACAGGTTTACGTTCGAACCGGTGTTGGTGAAAATCAATCCCTGACAGCTTCTGACAACCAGAAAACTATTAAAACAAACTCATCCGCAAGGCAAGAACTTTACTAATTAGCGCTAATCTTCCGCATGAGATTGTCATCCCCGAATGCCCTTATCGGGGATCCAGATTTCACGTCGTTTAGGAGCTGGATTCCCGATCAGAATCGCTTCGGGAATGACAGCTTTGGAAGCTGGCGGAAGTGGGACTGATCAGGAGAATTTTTCTCCCAGCCTCTCAGGCAGAGTCGGAAGCTCCGCTAGTAGTGTCATTACTTCTCGGCGTATCCTGCCAATGCTTTAGCCCTTGCCAGTCGCTGCCGAACTCTTCGTCTACAGGCTGAAAGCCAGCGACGCCAGGGTGACCCTGGTAGTGCCGCTCGGGGAGTCGGTGTACTGGTACTCCAGGGAAAGCCTCGTGTTCTGCAGCGGTGCATAGGCGATGGCCGGGACATAGCGATGCGTTCCGGCGCCGTCGGTCTCCACGTATTCGTAGCGGAAAAGGGGAATCAGGTTGATAGGTGCCCCCAGGTAGTACTCCCCTTCGAAGGTGTAGGCGTGGCTGTGGACCGCGACGGCGGTATTGAGAAAGCTCGGGTTGCTATCCCTGCCAAAGGTGCCGCTCCCCTTGAGGTGAAGGCGCTTGTACAGGACGTCGAGCTCCCCTCCGACCCGATAGAAGTTGTTCAGGTTCTGGGCGGGGGCGTTGCTGAGGTACTGACCGCTTTGCCCTGCATAACCGAAGGTCCCCACGGTGATCGCCAGGAAATCCCAGACACTTTCCTTCTCGAGATCGACGTCGGGCTCGACTCCTTTGAAGTCGGTCCCGCCGATCTTGAAGGAGGCATGACCGTAACCGTCCTTATGGTTGCGGACGTTCCTGTCGACCACGCCCCCCGCCACAAGAAGCCTGTTCCCGATCAGCGTGTTCACCTCCAGAGTATCCTCAGGGGAGTCGACCGTGAAGGGGGAGTTGCCGACCTGGTATGAGGTCGAGGCATAGGCAGGGACGGAGATGATCCGGTTGCTCCGTTTCCACAAGGAGAGCTTCGGCTCCAGGCGGCCGACCCGGATATTGAGCGGGGTGTCCAGCGCGTGCCGCCAGACCAGGAAGAGTTCGCTTATGTTGGGGGTGTTATTGGTGGGGGCATTGAGGTTGTTGGCCGGGGTGTTGACGGTCTGGTTGCTTTGACCGGTCCGGCTCCCCTGGCTGTAAAGATTATAGGTGAGGAAGAACCCGGCAGCCTCCCTGAAGGCGCCACCGGCTTGCAGCCTTAACGACCTGGTTGAGAGGTCCAGCTTGTCCCCGTCGATGGCATCGTTGTCATAAGCAACATCGACGGTCCCGGTGAGTGAGACGGGAATCTGCTCGGGGAGCCCCGAAAGGTAGGCCCATTCGGCCTTGCCGCCTTTGGCGCTAGCGGTACCGCTCTCATCCGCGGAAGCTCCCTTCGCTGCCGCTGCCGGCTTGTGCCCGGGCCAGACGTAGCTGTTCCTCAGGAACGCCTCGCCGAACTCGTTCAACTCCGGGTAGATGGTGTGACAGGTGGAGCACTCGGTCTTGTGCTGACGGCTGAAAGCGGGGATCGCATCGGCGGTCTTTGGGTGGAGCAAGGAAGAAGCGGCAAGGCCCACCAGCAACGTAATGGCAACGGGGGATTTCCTCAAAAACATAACACTCTCCTGCATCGAATAACATTGTAATAGAAGGGGCGGGAATAATTAAAGTGTACTAATAAAAAGCAGCCTCCCATGATTGCTCTGGTGGACCATCTGAGACAGCAGAATCCTCAGGGGCGATTATTACAATAATGCCGAAGTGAAGTCAACTTAACAAACACGGATCTAGATAAAATATAAGCGATCCTGTGAGGGTTGATTCTTTTTTTAACTACATTTTTACTGCCGGAAGTGGTATAAGGACGTTCAAAATATTACCGGGGGGGTCTACATGCAGCCAAGAAGTCTTCTTTTGCTAATCCTCGTACCCATGTTCCTATACGGGTGCGGCGGAAGCGGGAATTCCAACGGAAGTAACACCGAAGCCAGCGGTAGCGGGACATCGAAGCTCATTGAGTCACAGACCTGCATGAATGAGAGCTGCCACGGCACCCAGACCTCCCCCGGAACAGGCGCGCTGATCGTCAACGAGTGGAAGGCCTCTACCCATAACACCATGAACGGCGCAGGCTGCGCCGACTGCCACGAACCCGAATCGGGTCACCCGCAGGCCTGCAGCAAGTGCCACGGCGGCGGAGGTGGCGGCGTCACCCACAATCCCGACGTCGCCGGCAAGTGCGGCAAATGCCACGGCATCGCCTTCCCCAACGACATCATGATGACCCTTTCGCCGAAGCACTTCGGCAACCTCACGGCCAGCATCAACAACAGCAAGTACCGCGCCTCGTATATCAGCTCGAACTACGTAGGCAACTGCCGCAAGTGCCACAACCCCCACGACACCTCCAGCGCCCACCAGGTCAACGCCGACTGGGCGGCATCGGGACACGGCAACGTCACTGCCGGCGCCAGGGCCAATTACGACTTCAAGACCAGGGGGACCTACGAGCCGTACAACCTCACCTTCCAGTACTACTGCGTGCGCTGCCACACCACCACCGGCTACATCAACTTCGTGACCAGCGGCTTCACCGTGGCGCGCCCCTTCGCCGGCCCCGGGTATCCGGTGGTGCAGAACGTGCCGGTCAAGGTGCCGGCGGGGACGGTGCAGCCTGCCGACACCCCGTCGACCGACAAGACGAAAGAGGTCACCGGATGCGACGCCTGCCACGATGACGGCAACGGCCGGGCCTACGGATTCAACACCCGCTCCGTGGCAGCGTATAAGGCCTACTACAACTTCTCGTCCTCCAACAGCTTCCCGACGGTCAAGCTGAACAACACTCCGGTAAACTACCCGAACGCAGGGGAGTCCAACGTCTGCATCCCGTGCCATACCGGCAGGGGGATAGGGAGCATGATCTACGCCGCGGCCACCGCCGGCATGGACTTCAGCAACACCAACAGCCCGGGCGCCCACGACCGCGCGGCGGGAGCCAACCTCTTCCAGCTTTCAGGATACGAATTCCAGGGGAGGTCCTACGCAAGCCCGACCTTCGTGCACAGCAAGATCGGCATATCCAACTTCAACGGCACCGGTTACCGCGGCCCCTGCGTCTCCTGCCACATGTCGAGCAGCAACACGCACATGTTCCTGCCGGTCCAAAAAGATGGTACCGGAACCGTCACCGCCATCATCAGCAGGGCCTGCGCTTCCTGCCACAACGGTTCCACCGCGCCGGTGTGGACTGTTTCATCCTTCACCGACAGGAAGGCGGGATACATCGCGACCCTGGCGATCCTGGCCAAACTGAGGACCGGGAAGGTGGTCTCGCTCCCCAACAGGAATTCCGACTACAATGCGGCCTACCCCGGGGGCGGCGCGAACACCATGGGGGTCAGCTTCAACTACGGCCTCCTCAACAACGACCCCGGCGCCTTCGCCCACAACCCGCTCTACACGAAGAGGCTCCTCTGGGACTCCATCGACTGGATCTACAACGGTGCAATGGACAACGACGTGGTGGCGGCCATCAACAGCCTGCCCGATACGACGATACCCGCGAGCACCAAGGCCGCGGCCGTCAAGTACCTGACCACGGATGAGTTCGGGAATGCCCTGAGCGGGCGGCCGTAACTATCATGCGGCTTCTGCTTCACATCTGCTGCGGACCTTGCGCCGTCTATCCCGTCAAGGAACTTAGATCGGGCGGCGTCGAGGTCACCGGCTTCTTCTACAACCACAACATCCACCCGTACACCGAGTACAAGCTCCGCCTCGAGG
>NZ_JBXKJL010000224.1:0-35873 GCF_056994735.1 Geomonas sp. | reverse complement strand
GGGAGGTGGTCGCGCCGATCCGTGACTCCCAGCAGCGCACCCTTGGCTCCTTCGGCATCAATATCGATATCACCCAGCACAAACTGACGCAAAAGGCCCTGCGCGAGAGCGAGGAGCGCTACCGGCGGCTGTCGGAACTCACTTCCGACTACGTCTACTGTTGCGTCCGAAGGGACGGCGCTCCTTTCAGGGTGCAGTGGTTAAGCGGAGCCATCGAGGCCATCACCGGTTATTCCGAGGCCGATATCTACCAACGCGGATGCTGGATGGAGTTCGTACATCCGGAAGACCGCGACCGGGTACAGAACCGGCGCATGACGTTGCCGGTGGGGGGCAGCTTCACGGACGAGTTCAGGTTCATCTGCAAGAATGGCGAAATCTGCTGGATCAGGGAGTTCTGCCGCTGCGAGGCCGGCGACGCCGAGGGTGAACTTCGTCTCTACGGCGCATCACAGAACATAACGGAGAGCAAGCACACCGAACTCGCCTTGAGGAACATCGAGGAGATTTTCCGCCTCTTCCTGGAGCACAGCCCGGCATACATCGTCTTCAAGGAGGAGAATCATAGGGTCATGAAGTTGAGCAGGAACTTCGAGGCCCTGCTGCGAAGACCACTCGAGGAGATGATCGGAAAGACGGCGGCGGATTTCCTTCCCCACCGCCTGGCGGAGAAGATCATGAAGGAGGACCAGATCGTACTGCGGGATGGGAAGCCGATACAGACGGAAGAAGAACTCGGTGGCAGGTTCTATTCCAGCACCAGGTTCGCCATTCCCCAAAAGGACAAGCCGTCGCTGATCGTCGCCATAAAGACCGAGATCACGGCCCGCAAGGAGGCCGAGGACGCACTTTGCCGGCTGAACAACGCTCTCGACCGGCGTGTCGAGGAGCGTACCGCCCAACTGGAAGCCGCCATCCTCGAGCAGGAAGCCTTCAGCTACTCGGTCTCCCACGATCTGCGTGCCCCGCTTCGCCACATCAACAGCTTCAGCGCGATCCTGCTGGAGGATTACTCGGAGCTTCTTCCCGACCAGGCCCGCTTCTACCTGGGCCGCATCTGCAAGGCCACCAGGAGGATGGGGCTTTTGATCGACAACCTGCTGAATCTGTCCCAGGTCAGCAGGACGGTGATCAAGCCTTCCCCGGTCAACCTCAGCGAAGTAGCGGAGAACGTGATCTCGATGCTGAAGGAGACAGAGCCGGACCGGGTGGTGGAGGTGCGAATCATGCCTGAACTTCTCGCCAGCTGCGACAAGATCCTGGTCAGCCAACTCTTCGAGAACCTGCTCGGTAACGCCTGGAAATATACGGCGAAGTTACCCGTGGCACGGATCGAGGTGGGGATGGAACCCTTGGCCGAGGGGGCGGTTTTCTTCATCAAGGACAACGGGGCCGGGTTCGACATGATCTACCAGGAGAAGCTGTTCATCCCTTTCCAGCGTCTGCATGGAGCAGAGTTCGAGGGAAACGGCATCGGCCTGGCCACGGCCCAGCGGATCGTCCAGCGCCACGGCGGCACCATCTGGGCCGAAGGCGCCGAAGGGGAGGGGGCGACCTTCTACTTCACTCTCCCGTGATGCCCCTCGGTACCTCGACCGCCTTTCCTTGACTTGCACCGGTGCGTGGCGTTATACATCTCTATCACGTTTCCGGAGCCTGCCCCGCATGCCCATTCGATTCATCCATACCTCCGACATCCATCTCGGCAAGACCTATCGCAGCTCCGGTTGCGACGCCACCCGCTATCACGACTTCTTCGCCACCTTCTCGGCCATCGTCGCCGATGCCGTGGCCGAGCGCGTCGACTTCGTGCTCATCGGCGGCGACCTCTTTCACACCGGCCAGATCCTCCCCAAGACCTTTGCCCGAACGATCGAGGTGCTGCAGCCCTTGAAGGACGCCGGCATCCCCTGCCTCGCCGTGGAAGGAAACCACGACTGGATCCACCGCCGCGACAGCGTCTCGTGGATGGAGGCGCTCTCGCAGCTGGGCTATATAAGCCTCTTGCGTCCGGGGCGGACAACGGACGGCAACTACTTCTTCGAGCCCTTCGATCATGAACAGGGGAGCGGCGGACACATCGAGATCGGCGGGCTGAACATCTACGGGCTGGGCTACATCGGCTCCCAGGCCGGAAGCCACATCGCGCGCATCTGCGAGGCCGTCACCACCGATCGAAACATCCTCCTCTTCCACGTCGGCGTCTGGAGCTATTCCCCCGTCGAGATAGGGAACATCAAACCTGAAGAGGCGCTCCCCCTTGCCGAGCGCTTCGATTACGTCGCCCTGGGCCACGGGCACAAGGCCTACATCGTCGAGACCGCCGACGGTCGCCCCTATGCCTTCAACCCCGGTTCCCCCGACTGCGTCAATTTCGGGGAGGAGCGCTACGTCAAGGGGTACTACCTCGTCACCCATGACAACGGGCGATTCACCCACGACTTCAGGCGCACCTCGCCCCGCCCCATGCTGGTCCTCTCCGTCGATCTTGACGGCGCCGTCGATGCCGGCGACGCCCTGGCCCGTTTCACCGCCAGGATCGCGGAAAAGCTTTCTGCCACCGACGACTCGCGCTCGCCTCTGATGGAGGTCAAGCTGACGGGCAAGGTGGGATTCCACCCCTTCGAGCTGAGCCGGGACCGCTTGCGCCTGGCCCTGCTCGATGTCTGCCAGCCGCTGCACCTCGAGATCAAGAACCACCTCTCCCAGGTCTCGGCGGGGGGAGGGGAGGAGACGGTCAAGAAGAGCCTGGCCGAGATCGAGCTCGACGTCTTGGGGGAGCTGATCGGCTCCAGGAGCGAGTATAAGGGAAGAGAGGACGAGCTCTCCCGGCTCTGCCTGGCCATCCGGGACCAGGTGATGAAGGGCGACGTCGACGGGGAAGAGCTCCTTGGTCTCCTTTGCTCCGGGGGTGAGCCGTGCGCATAGTCTCGATCCAGCTCAAGAACATCAAGTCGCACCGCGACACCGAGCTCACCTTTTCCCCCGGGATCAACGTGCTGTCGGGCGCCAACGGCTCCGGGAAGAGCACCATCTTCCAGGCCATAGGCTATGCCCTGTTCGGCGTCAGCGCCCAGGACTTCGCCTCCCGCGCCGACCGCTTCCTGACCATCGGTACCAAGAGGGGAGAGGTCAGTGTCGTCTTCGAGCCTGCCGATGGGGAGAGATACCGGGTCAGCCGAACCGTCGGACCTGCCGCCAAGTGGCTTTTGGCCAAGGAGATCTCGGGGAACTTCGAGATCGAGGAGCACGCCAACATCCAGGAGACCGAGCAGCGCATCGCCTCGCTCCTGGGGCTCGCCGGGGGAAGGCCGCTGGCGGACCAGTTCAAGCTGGTCATCGGGCCGTTCCAGAACGACTTCCTGGGGCCATTCGTGATCAGGCAGCCGACCAAGCGACAGGAGGCCTTCGACGAGATCCTCGGCATCGACGCCTGGCGCAAGACCTTCGAAGGGACCAAGATGCTGGCCAGCACCATAGCCGGGAAGATCGAGACCCTTCGGGCCGAGGTGGTCGGCAAGCAGGAGCAGGTGGCGGTGCTTCCGGCCAAGGAGGAGGAGCTGGCCGGGCTGAGGGAAGGTTCGTCGCGAAAGCAGGCCGATTTGGTGCAGCGCCTGGCGGAGCTTGAGCGGGCGACCGCGCTCCTCGCCGCCCTCGATGCCCAGAAGGAGCGGATCGAGTCGGTGCAGAAGGATGTGCGGGCCGTGGAGGAGCGGATCAGCTCCGGGAAGGATCACGTCGCCAATCAGCAGCTCCTGGTGGAACAGTCGAAAAGCGCCGCGGGCATCGTCGCGGCCGCAAGCGAAGGTAAGAAGGCCTACGACGCGGCCGAGGCCAGACTTAAGCTCCTGCGGGAACAGGAGAAGGAGAAGTCGCTTCTGGAGAAAAAACTGGCGGAGCTCGAGAAGGAGCAGTCGGGGATCCGGGCGGGACTTGCCATAGAGACGCGGGAACTGGCGGATCTCCGGGCGAAGGTGGAGGAGGATGACCGGCGGCTGAAGGCCGAAGAGGAGGCGCTGTCCGATGCCCTGGCCGAACTCAGTGCCTCGAAGTCGGCCTCGGCCGAAGTCCTGGCCAGGATCAACACGTCGGTTGCCGAATTCCGGGAGCTGGCGGTTCACCGCATCGAGAACGTGCGCCCCTACCTCACCGTGGCGCTGGAGCGGATGACCGCCCTCGATCAGCAGTCGATGGAGAGACAGGAGCTGGTAAAGGGGAGCGCCAGGCTTGAGGCCGAAGCCGCGGAACTTCCCGGGCGGCAGGCGGAACTGGAGAAGGTTCAGACCGAGCGGTCCGAGCTCTCCGGGAGAAGACTTTCCCTGATCGAAGGGTGCGAGAAGATCGGCGCCGGCGATTGTCCGTTCTTCCATGAACCCTGCAAGAACCTCGAGGCCGGCGGTGGGGTGGAGGAATTGCGGGCCCGGGTCGAGGCCATGGATGCCGACATCTCCCGGCTCGATGCCGGGGCGGAAGCGCTCGCGGTGCTGCTGGCCTCGTCGCGGGATGCCGCCCACGAGCTGGCAGGACTCGAGCAGGTCCGGCTTGAACTGGAGAAGGGAGCCCGGGAGCGGGAAAGGCTGGAGGAGGAATTCAGCCGCAACCTTTCCGATATCGAACCCGCCGGACTTGTTCGCGCGGTGGCGGCATGGCTTGCAGCCGCCGGGCTGGCAGGATCCCCGGCCGGGAAGCTGGAGGGACTCGAAGTCCGTTTTTCCGGCTCCCCCGAAGAGCGGCGTAACCAGCTTTCCGCCTGGAGCGACGGCTGGCGGACCGTCATCGTCTCGCTGGAGGAGACCCTCGCCGGGCGGGTCAAGGAGGCGGAGGAGCCTGTCCAGAAATGCAGGGTGGTGGCTGCCGAACTGTCATCGCGCGGCCAGGCGCTGGAAGGGAAGAAACGGGAGCTGGCAGCGGCGGGTGAGAAGATGCCGCTGCGCGAGAGCGCCATAAGCTCGCACCGGAAACGGCTCGATGCGCTTCTTGAGGAGGTGAAGGCGGAGAATGATCGGCTGGCAACCTACGGCGGCCTCGATGACGCCATCAAGGCTGCCGCGGAGGAGTTGGAGAGATTCCAGCCCGAACGAGATCGCTATATAGCCAACCTGAAGGCCGCGGCGGAGTTGGAGAAGCGCCAGGAGACCCTTTCCAGGTACCAGCAAAAGCTGCAGGAGCTTCATGGGCAGCTTGCGGCGGGACACGAGGAGCTCTCGTCCCTGCAGACCGGGTATCAGGCTCAGCAGCACGAGGGGGCGAGGAAGGATCGTGAGCTCCTTCTGACTGCGAAGGCGACGCTCGAAGCCGAGATCGCCGGGATTGCCGACGGCGTAGCGCGTCTGGAGAAGGAAATCGCGGCTCTCAGCGCTGTCGCGGAGGAAATTAAAAGCAGGCAGGGGGCGATTGCGAAGCTCGACGAGCAGGCGACACTGGTGAAATTCCTGCGGAACCAGGTTTTCAAGAACGTCTCCAGCCAGCTCTCGGAGCGTTTCCGGGAGGAGATCAGTTCCCGCGCCGACCGGATCTACCGCTGCATCTCGGAATCGGACGAGGAACTGTACTGGGGCGAAAATTACCAGGTCGTGCTGAAGGACATGGTGGAAGGCGCGATCAGGGAGCGGACCGACGATCAGCTTTCAGGCGGCCAGATGATGAGCGCCGTGGTGGCGCTGCGGCTGGCCCTGCTGCAGACCATCGGCGCCAGGATCGCCTTCTTCGACGAGCCCACCTCCAACCTCGATGCCGAGCGCAGGGAGAACCTCGCCAAGGCCTTCCGTGCCATAGATGTCGGACAGGAGGAGGTGACCGAGCACTGGTATGACCAGCTCTTCCTGGTCAGCCACGACGTGAGCTTCACCGAGATAACCGACCAGATGATACACCTCGATTAACCCTCTCACGCCAAGGCGCAAAGGCGCGAAGAGAACCTAAAGGCAAAGGGCAAATCCCCCCTGTCCCCCCTTTGACAAGGGGGGGACGCGAAGGCTCTTTCCCCCTCGCCCTCCGGGAGAGGGAAGGGGTGAGGGCCGTTGCCACGAAGCGACAAAGGCAAATTCCCCCTGTCCTCCCTTTGACAAGGGGGGACGTAACGCTGACAGTTATCTCCTCGCGACCATTCATCACCAACTGAGCCTTTCCTTGCGTCCTGGCGCCTTTGCGTGACGCTCACGCATCCCCGCGTCATCGTTGACTTTGCCTCCTTGATCTGTTAGAGGAGTATGTTCACACTCAAGACCCCCAAGGAGCACATGGAACAGTTTTTTCTAAAAGTGTCGATCATGCTCGTCCCCGCCCTGATGGCCATCACCTGCCACGAGGTCTCGCACGGCTACATCGCTGACAAGTTCGGGGACAACACCGCAAGGTCGCTGGGACGCCTCACTCTCAACCCCATCAAGCACATCGACATCTTCGGTACCCTGATGGTCTTCATCGTCGGCATCGGGTGGGCGAAACCGGTGCCGGTCAACTTCAGGAACCTCCGTCACCCCAAAACCGACATGATCTGGGTGGCCGCCGCGGGGCCAATCACCAATTTCATCCTGGCCACCCTTTCCGCGATTGCCATGCGCCTGCTGGTGCACTTCGGCGCCGGCGTTCCCGACGGCTCCGCCCTGGCCGCCTTCATCGATCCGACGACCCTGATGCTGGCCTTCTCCGTCTACATCAACCTGCTGCTCGGTATCTTCAACCTGATCCCGGTGCCGCCGCTCGATGGCGGACGCGTGGCGGTGGGGCTGTTGCCCTATCAACTGTCGGCCGGGCTGGCGCGGCTCGAGCCGTTCGGCATGATCATAATCATACTGCTGGTCTTTTTCACCGATGTCTTCAACTACGTCCTCTTCCCGGCCCTGAACTTCGCCGTCCACCTGGTGGCCGGCCCGCAGAGCAGCCTGGTCTTCGGGGTGACGCGGTTGATGATGAGGTAGGTCATAAAGAAATCAAAAGGAGTCCGTATCTATGAGCAACAAGCGTATCGTTAGCGGCATGAGGCCGACCGGGAAACTGCATCTGGGACACTTCCACGGAGTGCTCTCCAACTGGCTCGAGCTGCAGAAGAATTTCGATTGCTTCTTCTTCGCCGCCGACTGGCATTCCCTCACCACCGAATACGCGAATACGGACGGCATCAAGGACAGCATCAGGGAGATGGTCCTCGACTGGCTCGCCTTCGGGATCGACCCGGAGCAGAGCGTCATCTTCGAGCAGAGCAAGGTGCCGCAGCATGCCGAGCTGAACCTGATCCTGGGCATGATCACCCCCGTCTCCTGGCTGGAGCGCAACCCGACCTACAAGGAGATGCAGGAAAACCTCAGCACCAAGGACCTCTCCACCTTCGGCTTCCTCGGTTACCCGGTGCTGATGGCCTCCGATATCATCGTCTATAAGGCCGCCAAGGTGCCGGTCGGCCAGGACCAGGTCCCGCATCTGGAGATCACCAGGGAGATCGCCCGGCGCTTCAATCATCTCTACGGTGAAGTCTTCCCCGAGCCGGCGGCGCTCCTGACCGAGACCCCGAAGGTGGTCGGCCTCGACGGCCGCAAGATGAGCAAGTCCTACGGCAACGCCATCTTCCTCTCGGACGACGAGGAGGAGACCAGGAAGAAGGTAATGTCGATGGTCACCGACGCCCAGCGCGTCTTCAAGAAGGACCCGGGCGAGCCGGACCGCTGCGTCGCGTTCACCCTCCACTCCCTGTATGTCCCTGAGGATAAGAGGGCGGAGATCGTGACCGCCTGTCGCGGCGCCGAGATCGGCTGCGTGGACTGCAAGAAGATCCTGGCCATGTCCATGATCCAGACTCTGGCGCCCTTCAGGGCCAAGCGCGTGGAGCTTGCCGCCCAGGAAGGACTGGTGGATCAGGTCCTCGATGAAGGGAGCAAGAAGGCCGAAGTTGCCGCCAGGGAGACCATGGCGGAGGTCCGCAAGGCCCTTAAGGTGTAGGTTCGAAGCCCCCCTTTTTCAAAGGGGGGAGAATAGAAGAGTCCGGAGTCCCAGTTGTCCCTAGAAAACGCGCAGAACAACCTCTTCTCAGAGTCGCTGGAAAACGCTTACCTGGTTCAGATCGATCAGTTCGAAGGGCCGCTCGATCTGCTGCTCCACCTCATCAAGAAGAACGAGGTGGACATCTACAACATCCCGATCGCTGCCATCACCAGGCAGTACCTGGAGTACATGGAACTCCTCAAGGAGCTGAACCTCGATATAGCGGGGGAGTTCCTGGTCATGGCGGCGACCCTGCTGCAGATCAAGTCGCGCATGCTGCTGCCGGTGGCGCGGGACGACGAAGAGCCGGAGGGGGAGGACCCGCGCGCGGAGCTGGTGAGAAGGCTGCTGGAGTACCAGCGCTATCGGGAGGCTTCCTCCGAGATTGCCGCCAGGAACCTCCTCGGACGCGACGTCTTCGCCAGGAAGTTCGCCTCTCCGGAACTGGCGGAAATGGAGCCGGAGGAGGAACCGGCCGACGTGGAGCTTTTCGAGCTCATCGAGGCCTTCAGGAAGGTGCTGTCGCGGGTCTCCGTCGATACCTTCCACAATGTCGGGGCCGACGGTATCAGCATCGCCGACAGGATCAGCGAGGTCCTTTCTTACCTGCACGAGGTCAAGACCATCAGCTTCGATGCCCTCTTCACCGACGGCATGACCCGTGACCTGGTGGTGGTGACCTTCCTGTCCATCCTCGAGCTCTGCAAGCTGAAACTGATCAAGATCACCCAGATCGAGAGCCTGGGCGCCATCTGGCTCACCGCGACCTCGTCGCTTGAAGAAGCCGGTGCGGCGGGGATGCCGGACGATGGTCCGGAAATGGAGGCTGCAGTTGTCGGGTAAGTCGCTTAAGGGAATCGTTGAGAGTTTGATATTCGTGCACGACCACCCGCTGTCACTTGACCGGTTGGCGCTGATCCTGGAGGAGCACGAGCGGTCCGATATCCGCGCGGCGCTGGACGAACTGATCGGCGATTACCTCTCCAGCGAGCGTGGCGTCGTCCTGGTGCAGGTGGCCGGCGGCTACCAGTTCAGGACCCGTCCCGAGCATGCCGACTACATCAGGAGGCTCAACAAGGCCAAGACGGTCAAGTTCAGCCAGTCATCCCTGGAGACGCTGGCCATCATCGCCTACCGGCAGCCCGTTACCAGGGCCGAGGTGGAGTATCTGCGCGGGGTCGACTCCGGCGGGGTGCTGAAGAGCCTTTTGGAGAAGAAGCTTTTGAAGATCCTGGGGAAGAAGGATGTGCCTGGTAAGCCGCTGATCTACGGCACCAGCAAGGAGTTCCTGGAGCTCTTCGATCTGAAGGATCTCTCCTCGCTCCCGACCCTGAAGGAGATCCAGGAACTGGCGCCCCCCGACCCGTTCGCCGACCAGCCCGCCTTGCCGCTGGACACCGCTGCCGAAGGAGCATAATAATTTCCGTACCTTGCCAAATCCCCCCCAGCCCCCCTTTTCCAGAGGGGGAGTATTGACGGCCTTGAAGTCCCCCTTTGACAAAGGGGGATTTAGGGGGATTTTGCTTGGGGTGGGACTTGGGGTGGGACTTGGCTGACGTCGGGGCGGGGCCGTGTTGAACCTTAATGTTGGTGCGTTAGAATATCTTCCGTGGCGTGGAACAGCCGGCATCTCCGGCGGATGTGATCGTTCCGGTGCCCGAGGAGGCTCGCATGGTACGTGAACCGGCAGTGGCCGGGAAGTTCTACACCGACGACCCTGACCAGCTCCGGGAGGAGTTGGCCTCCATGGTGGCGAAAGGCGATCCCGCCAAGGTCATCGGCATCATCGCACCCCATGCCGGGTACGTCTATTCCGGCAAAGTGGCAGGGAGCGTCTACGGGGAGATCAAGGTCCCCGACACCGTGCTGGTCCTCGGTCCGAACCACACCGGGATCGGCGTCCCCGCTGCGCTCTCGCCTTCGGGTGAGTGGCTCACCCCCCTCGGCCCGGTGCAGGTCAACAGCCGCCTCTCCAAGTTGATCCTCAAGCACGCGCCCGCCGTGCGGGAGGACGTGGCGGCCCACCGTTTCGAACACTCCCTGGAAGTTCAGATCCCTTTCCTGCAGTACCGAAACCCCAAGGTCTCCATCGCCGCGATCTGCCTCTCCCATCTGGAGTATGATTCCATCGCCCGCCTCGGCGAGGGGCTGGCGCAGGCCATTTCCGAATACGGCGAAGAGGTCCTCATCGTGGCCAGCTCCGACATGACCCACTATGAATCCGCCCAGGAGGCGAAGGCCAAGGACGATGTGGCCCTGGCCGAGGTGGCCGCCATGAATCCGGAAGGGCTGCTGGAGGTCTGCCGCCAGAACGATATCACCATGTGCGGTGTCATTGCGGCGACCGCGATGCTGGTCGCGGCCAAAGCCCTGGGCGCCACCTCGAGCAGGCTCGTTAGTTACGCCAACAGCGGTGAGGTCAACGGTGACCTGCGCAGGGTGGTGGGGTATGCGGCCGTGACGGTCTCCTGATGGATGTTATCACCACCCATGTCAATGCTGACTTCGACTGCATCGGCTCCATGGTGGCGGCCAAAAAACTCTATCCCGACGCCCTCATCGTCTTCTCCGGAGCCCAGGAGAAGGGGGTGAGGGATTTCTTTCAGAAACCGACCTCGGCCCCCATCGAATCGATCCGCCTCAAGGATCTCGACTTCTCCGAAATCACCAGGCTCATAGTCGTCGACTGCCAGGCCTCCTCCCGGATAGCGAAGTTCGGCGAACTTGCCAAGGGGGGGGAGGTGGAGGTCCATGTCTACGACCACCACCCGAAAAGCTCCGGCGACCTCCCCGCCACAGGTGGCGTGGTCCGTCCCTGCGGCTCCACCACCGCCATCCTGACAGGTCTCATCAGGGAGCGAGGCATCGAGGTCACCCCCTACGAGGCGACCCTGATGATGCTGGGCATCCACGAGGACACCGGCAACCTCACCTTCCCGTCGACCACCGTGGAGGACTACACCGCCGCCGCCTGGCTCCTGGAGCGGGGGGCGAACCTCAACGAGGTGGCGGACTCGATCGGCAAGGAGCTCACGGTCGAGCAGGTTTCCCTCCTGAACGACCTCCTGACCTCGCTTAAGACCACCTCCCTCAAGGGCGTCGACATCTCCATCGCCCATGCCTCGGTTGACCGCTACGTGGGCGACATCGCCGGGCTCGCCCACATGATCCGCGACATGGAGAACCTGCAGGCGCTCTTCCTGGTGGTGGGGATGGCCGACCGCGTCTTCGTCATCGCCAGGAGCCGGGTCCCGGAGGTCAGGGTAGGGGAGATCCTTCATGAGCTGGGAGGGGGAGGGCACGCCACAGCGGCCTCCGCCACCATCCGCGGGCTCACCCTGATCCAGGTGCTGCAGCAGCTCGATTCGGTGCTGCGCAGGCGGGTGGATCCGAGGCGGGTGGCGCGCGACATCATGTCCTCTCCGGTGAAGACCATCCCCCCCGACTGCTTGATCGAGGAGGCGCGGGAGCGCCTGGTGCGCTACAACGTGAGTGCCATGCCGGTCATGGATGATGCGGACGTCCTCGGGATCATCTCGCGCAAGACCGTGGAGAAGGCGCTCTATCACAACCTCGGCGAGGTTCCCGTTTCGGAGTACATGCACTCCGAGTTCTTCGCCGCAACGCCCGAAACTCCCATCACCGAGATCCAGACGTACATGGTCGGCGGCGATGCCAGGCTGGTGCCGGTAATTTCCGACGGCGCCCTGGTCGGTGTAATCACCCGCACCGACCTCCTACGCTACAGCCTGGGAGGTGAAGCCCTCTACGACCTCGCCCGGGAGGCGGGACAGGTGAAAAGCCGGGAGGTCGAGGGGCTCATGAAGAAGCACCTCGCCAAGCGGGCCATCGGGGTGCTGCATGACCTCGGGCGGACGGCCGACAGGCTGGAGCTGCCGGTCTACGCGGTGGGTGGCTTCGTGAGGGATCTCCTGCTGGGCAACGAGAACATGGACGTCGATGTCACCGTCGACGGCGACGGCATCCTCTTCGCCGAAACCTTTGCCGGCGAGTTCGGTTGCCGGGTCAAGGGCCACGAGAAGTTCGGGACCGCGGTCATCATCTTTCCCGACGGCTACAAGGTCGATGTTGCCAGCACCCGCCTCGAATATTACGTCTCCCCCGGGGCGCTTCCGACCGTGGAGCGATCCTCCCTGAAGATGGATCTCTACCGGCGGGATTTCACGGTCAACACCCTCGCCATCCGCCTCAACGACGGGTATTTCGGGCAGCTCATCGACTACTTCGGTGCCTACCGGGACCTGCAGGCCAAGGTGATCAGGGTGCTGCACAACCTCTCGTTCGTTGAGGATCCGACCCGCGTCTTCCGCGCCATCCGCTTCGAACAGCGGCTGGGCTTCAAGATCGCCAAGCACACCGAGGACCTGATCAAGAACGCGGTGAAGATGGATTTCCTGGAGAAGCTGGGCGGCAGGAGACTCCTTTCGGAACTGGTCCAGATCCTTAAGGAAAAGGAGCCGCTCAGAGGGGTGTGGCGCATGTCCTCGCTGGGGCTTTTCCGCTTCATTCACCCGAGCCTGGAGCTCACCTCCCCGATGCAGGAGATGCTCGAGGAGGTGCGCTATATCGTCTCCTGGTACGACCTCCTCTACCTCGAGCGCCACTACGAGCGATGGGCCGTCTACTTCCTTGCCCTGTGCGATCCCCTTTCCGACGATCAGTTCTGGGGGACCTGCACCAGGTTGGCCGTGAGCGAGCACTACAAGGAGAAGCTCGTGGAGGCCCGCAGGCAGGGGGCGGAGCTCTTGAGCTCGATGGAGCGAAAGCTCACGCAGCAGGGCAAACTGGAGAACAGCGACATCTACTTCTTCCTGCGCGGGCTCCCCGTGGAGGTGCTCCTGTACCAGATGGCCAAGAACCACAGCCCGGAGGTCAAGCGCTGGATCTCCCTGTACTTCACCAAGCTGCAGGGGGTCCGTACCCAGGTGGGGGGCGACGACCTGAAGTCGCTGGGCCTGAAGCCGGGACCGCGCTACCGTGAAATCCTCGATGCGGTCCTCTGCTCCAAACTCGACGGCCGGGTAGCTGACCGCGAGGGCGAAATGGGGTTGCTCAAGGAGCTGGTCGAGGAGGTGTAGTGATTTCACCACACCACTCCGGCTTTTGCAGTTATCGGTTAACCTGTTGATCCTGCACGGTTCTTCGGAGCCGGCGCGAAAAAGTGCGGCGATTGCAGCACAGCCCTTCCCTTAAGACCATCCTCCAATTAGAACTGAATGTTGCCTTTCTTAATAAGTTCCAGTGGGTTACACCTATTTTAGGCCCTACCTCCCTTGATGGCCTTGCTATTGCATTGGTAAGCTGCAAATCCGCAGGGGAGGTAAAGGGGTCAAATGTACCGTTTCAAGTGCACCGTCATTGCAGCCGCTCTCCTCCTCTTCAGTGCCACTTCAGCGCTGGCGGAAGAAAGTTCGGTTCCTACCATCCTGAAGGATGCCTTTTACGGCGGCCTCTCCGGCGGACTGGTCGGGACCATGCTCCTCGTCTTCGCCAAACAGCCGGCGAAGCACACGGACTGGATAGGCTACGGGGCGGCCGGCGGGGCGGTGGTCGGCGCGACCTACGGAGCTATCAGCAGCACCAGGTCGTTGGCCGAGCTCGACAAGGGGGAGATCAAATTCTCCATGCCTACCATCATCCCCGAATTCCGGGAAGGACCGAACGGGACCTCGTCCCTCGTGGCCATGGCGCATCTTTTCCGGGGCACCTTCTGACGTACAATCCCCGCTCCCAGGCAGTTTTTTGACACCACTCCCCTAGACCACCCGCCCTTCCTTGCCTTCCCTTAAACGCTGGTATAAACTTCTCAAGTCTCCAGGCTATTGTTCAGGGGGTGGCTTTTGGCTCTAAACGACAGACTGCCCGACCTTTTGGCCTATACCGACTCGATGCTGACCTGGGTAAGCGGACGAGGACGCATCCTGATCGTCGTGCACGACAATCCCGACCCCGATTCCCTCGCCTCCGCGATGGCGCTCCGCCACCTCTTCGCCGTGCGGCTCAACCGCGAGGCGGTGATCGCCTTCTCCGGAATGATAGGCAGGAGCGAGAACCTGGCCATGGCCAAGCTCCTGCAGATCCCGCTCACCCCCTTTCCCCTCATTGAACTCAAGATGTTCCAGGTTGTCTGCCTGCTGGACACCCAGCCAGAGACCGGCAACAACTCCCTCCCTCGCGGCTCGCGGGTCGACATCGTGATCGATCACCACCCCATGCGCGAAGCCAGCGCCTCCTCCCGGTGGGTCGACATCCGCCCCGAGTACGGCACCACCGCGACCATCCTGTACGAGTATCTGAAGGTGCAGGGGGTATCGATCGGCATGAAGCTTGCCACGGCCCTCTTCTACGCCATCAAGTCGGAGACCCAGGACCTCGGTCGCGAGGCCCGGCGCCCGGATCGGGACGCCTACCTCGATCTCTTCCCGGTCACCAACAAGACCCTGCTGAACAGCATCACCCGCCCCCGGCTCCCCAAGGAGTACTTCATCGCCCTCCACAGCGCCCTCGAACACTCCCGCATCTACGGAAATAACGTGCTGGTGGCCACGGTGGAAGGGGTCCAGTTCCCGGAAGTGGTGGCCGAACTGGCCGACCTCGTCCTGCGGCTGGAGGGGATCGAGACCGTGCTCTGCATGGGGCACTACAACACCGAAATGATCCTCTCGGTGCGGACCTCCAGTGAGGAGATCAATGCCGGCGAGTTGATCCGCAGCCTGGTGACCGGGATCGGGACCGCCGGGGGGCACGGCATGATGGCGGGAGGGAAGGTCGATTACGTCGAACCGACCGCGGAGGCCCGCGCCGCCGTCGAGCAAATCCTGACCGACAGGCTCCTCTCCGAGTTGAAGCTTCCCCCCACCGCGCCGTACGAGCTCATCCCTTAGCCCTTCATTAGTCCTTTTTGTCTTTCATGAAAGCGGTTGCGAAATATCCCTTAAAATGCTAGTTATTAAGCATGTCGCTCTTCCTGGATAACGCAGCAACATCATTCCCGAAACCGGAAACCGTTTACCGGGCGATGGATGCTGCAATGCGGGAGATCGGGGTGGCTCCGGGAAGGGGAGGGTATCGCCAGTCCCTGGCTGCAGCCCGCATCGTCTTTGAAACCCGCGCAGCTTTGGCCGCCTTTTTCGGCGTCTCCGACTCGTCACGCCTCATCTTCACCCACAGCGCCACCGAATCCATCAACATCGCCGTCAGCGGTCTCCTGAAGCCCGGTGACCACGTGGTCTCCACCACTGTCGAGCACAACGCGCTCCTGCGTCCGCTCCACCTGATGCGCGGGCGGGGAGTCGAGGTGACCTTCGTGCAGGCGGACCGGGAAGGGGTGGTTTCGGAGCGCGAGGTGGCAAGGGCGATGCGCCCGAAGACCAGGCTGGTGGCGCTGGCCCACTGCTCCAACGTGATCGGGTCCCTGCAGCCGATCGGGGAGGTGGCCAAGGTAGCCCACGATGGCGGCGCCGTCTTCCTGGTGGACGCCGCGCAGAGCGCCGGCTACTTCCCCCTTCATGCGGAAAAGATGGGGATCGATCTCCTGGCTGCCCCGGGGCACAAGGGGCTCTTCGGTCCCCCGGGCACCGGCATACTGGCCATTGCCGAGGGCCTGAAGCTCGAGCCCCTGCTGGTGGGCGGTACCGGCAGCAGTGCCAGCAGCCCCGAGCAGCCCGAGCAGTTGCCGGAGCGCTTTGAAAGCGGCACCATCAACACCCCCGCCCTGGCAGGGCTCAAGGCCGGCATCGATTTCATCGTGGAGACGGGGCTTGAGTCGATCAGGGCCAAGGAGACGCTGCTCGTCGGGCAGCTCCTGGAAGGCCTTCGCACCATTGCCGGCGTCACCGTCTACGGACCGACTGGGCGTGAGCGGGGAGGGGCGGTATCGTTCAACCTCGACGGACGCGACCCGGCGGAAGTAGGTTTCCTCCTGGACAGCGTCTACGACATCAGCGTCCGGCCCGGCCTGCACTGCGCCCCCGACGTGCACAGGACCATCGGCACCTATCCCGGCGGGACCGTGAGGGTCAGCCCGGGATACTTCAACAGCGAGGAGGATATCTCCTTCTTTCTGAAGGCTGTCCGGGAATTGAAATAAGAAAGAGGGTGCTTGCCACCCTCAGTTCCTTCCTTCGCGGGGAGGGGGATAGAGCAAGACAAAATCGATGATGGAGGCGATCACTACGCATCAGGATATTTTAAGCGGCACCGGGCGGAGAAGGCAGGTTTTTTATGACGCTGAACACGTACAGGAGGTGGATATGAAGAAAATCTATGTGCTTGATACAAATGTTCTTCTGTACGACCCGCAGGCACTCACGAGGTTCCAGGACAACTCCATCATCATCCCGATCACGGTTATCGAGGAGATCGACCGGTTCAAGAAAGACATGAACGAGACCGGCCGCAACGCCCGCCAGGTCTCCCGGCTGATGGATGCCTTGCGCAAACAGGGCTCCCTTTCCGAGGGGCTCTCGCTGGAGAACGGCGGAACGCTCAGGATCGAGATCTACGAAGAGCACGTGATGAAGCGGCTGCCGCCCGAACTCCGGGAGGAGCGGGGCGACAACCGCATTCTCGCCGTGGCCGTGGACCTGATGGAGACCGAGACCGACACCCCGGTGATCCTGGTGACCAAGGACACCAACCTCCGCATCAAGGCCGATGCCCTGGGGCTCTCGGCGCAGGATTACGAGTCTGACAAGGTGGCCATAGAGGACCTCTTCTCCGGGATCGCCAACCTGGAGGTCGGCGCCGACGTCATCGACCGCTTTTACAGCCAGGGATGGCTCGAGCTGGAGGCGGGGCTCCTTCCCAACCAGTTCGTCTCCCTGACCGAGGCCGGGAACCTCTCGCACAACGTCACCGCCCGCTATGATTACCGCTCCAGGAGGGTGATGCCCCTTAAGCCCATCGACCAGGAAGGGGTCTGGAGCCTCTTCCCGCGCAACCGCGAGCAGTCCTTCGCCCTCGACGCGCTGCTCGATGACGACATCAAGATCGTGACGCTGGTGGGGAAGGCCGGTACCGGCAAGACCCTTCTCGCCATAGCCGCGGGCCTGCAGAAAACCGCCGAGGAGAACGTCTACAACCGGCTCCTGGTATCGCGTCCGGTATTCCCGATGGGGCGCGACCTGGGCTTTTTGCCCGGAGATATCGAGGAGAAACTTTCCCCCTGGATGCAGCCGATCTTCGACAACGTCGAGCTGCTGCTGACCGGTCATGAGAGCGAGAGGCGCCACAGCAAGGGCTACAAGGAGCTGATGGCGATGGGGATCCTCGAGATCGAGCCGCTGACCTATATCAGGGGGCGCTCCATCCCGAACCAGTACATGATCGTGGACGAGGCGCAGAACCTGACCCCGCACGAGATCAAGACCATCGTGACCAGGGCGGGGGACGGCACCAAGATCGTGCTGACCGGCGACCCGTACCAGATCGACAACCCTTACGTCGATGCCGAGAGCAACGGCCTGACCTACGTGGTCGAGCGGCTGAAGGAGCAGACCCTCTCCGGCCACATCACCATGACCAAAGGGGAGCGCTCCGAGTTGGCCGAACTGGCGGCGAACCTTCTCTAACTCCGAAACCCGTGGGAGCGCCCTTCGGGGCGCGAACCATGCCGGCGTGGCCGGTTGCGCCTCGGGCGAACCGCGGCATGGATGCCGCCCCAATTTTTTCCCAACAACAGGAGTCCAAAAGAGGGCACTGCCTGGTGCCCTCTCTATTTTTCATGCTACTTCTCGCCATAGAATCGTCTTGCGACGAAACCGCAGCCGCCGTGGTCAGGGACGGCCGGACCGTCCTCTCCAGCATCGTCGCCTCCCAGATCAGTGTCCATGCCGAGTACGGCGGAGTGGTCCCGGAAATCGCCTCCCGCAAGCACCTCGAGTCGGTCTCGCTGGTGGTCGAACAGGCCCTCCACGAGGCGGATGTCGTCCTCTCCGATCTCGAGGGGGTGGCGGTGACCCAGGGCCCGGGGCTCGCCGGGGCGCTCCTGGTCGGCATCTCCGTCGCCAAGGGGCTCTCCTTCGGTCGCCGCATCCCCCTGGTAGGCGTCAACCACATCGAGGGACACCTGTTGGCGGTCTTTTTGGAGAAGCCGGTCGAGTTCCCCTTCATCGCCCTCGCCGTCTCCGGCGGGCACTCCCATCTCTACCGGGTGGACGGCATCGGGCGCTACACCACGCTGGGGCAGACGGTCGACGACGCGGCCGGCGAGGCCTTCGACAAGGTGGCCAAGCTGGTGGGGCTCCCCTATCCCGGAGGGGTCGCGATCGACAGGCTCGCCGCCGCGGGCAACCCCAAGGCCATCAAGTTTCCGCGCCCGCTGATCAACGACGGGAGCTACAACTTCAGCTTCTCGGGGCTGAAGACCGCTGTCCTCACCCACGTCACCAAGTTCCCGCAGGCCAAGGAGGAAGGTCTCAACGATCTCGCCGCCTCCTTCCAGGCCGCGGTCTGCGATGTCCTCACCAGGAAGACCGCCGCGGCGGTCGCCGCCACCGGCATCAAGCGGGTCGTGGTGGCCGGAGGGGTCGCCTGCAACAGCGCCCTTCGCCGCTCCATGCGCCAGTTCGCGGAGGAGGCGGAAGTCGAAGTATCCATCCCTTCTCCCTCGCTTTGCGCCGACAACGCGGCCATGATCGCGGTTCCTGGCGATTTCTACCTGAACAGCGGCTTCAGGAGCGGCTTCGATCTGGACGCGCTCCCCGTCTGGCCGCTGGACCGGCTCGCCGTACGGCTCAAGGAGGCGTGCTGATGGAAAAGATGCGTGCAAAAAAACAGCTCGGGCAGAACTTCCTGATCGACGAGAGCGTGCTGTCGCGCATCGTCGCCTGCGTGGCGCCCGCCCCCGACGACTCCATCCTCGAGGTCGGCCCGGGGCGCGGTGCCTTGACCAGGCTCCTCGCTGCCAGCGGCGCCCGTTTCCTTGCCATCGAGTGGGACCGCGATCTCATCCCGCTCCTCTCTGCGGAATTTTCCGCCGCCACCAATGTGGAGATCGGCCACGGAGACATCCTCAGGGTGGACCTGACGAACCTTCTCTCCGCCCGCAGCCCCGGCCGAAGGTGGAAGGTGGCGGCCAATCTCCCCTACAACATTTCGTCGCAGGTGCTCTTTCGCTTCCTGGAGTGCAACGAGCTCTTCGAGCGGCTGGTGCTGATGCTGCAAAAGGAGGTGGGGGACAGGCTGGTTGCCCCCCCCGGCTGCAAGGACTACGGGGCGCTGACCGTCCTGCTCAGGCTCCATTTCGACATCCGCAGGGAATTCATCGTGAAGCCCGGGGCTTTTCGCCCCATTCCCAAGGTCGATTCAGCGGTGCTGAGCTTCACCCCTCTGGAGAAGGCCAGGGTCGAGGTCGGCGACGAAGATCTTTTCCGCCGGCTGGTCAAGGGCGCCTTCCTCCAGCGGCGCAAGACGCTCCTCAACTCCCTGCGCTCCGCCGGTTTCGGCGACGAGGACGGTTCGCTGCAGGGGGCACTCTCCAGGAGCGGCATAGACGGGGGGCGTCGAGGCGAGACTCTCTCCCTCGATGAGTTCGCAGCACTCTGCAGAGAGATAATCGCTGGGAAAAGTCTGGCCTAGTTGCCGTCATTTATGGTATATACAAACGCTAATCTTTCTTTCGGAGGATGCCCTTTATGAAGATATGTGTCATAGGCTCGGGTTACGTCGGCCTGGTCGCCGGGACCTGCTTTGCAGAAAGCGGCAACCACGTCATCTGCGTGGACGTCGACGAGGAGAAGATAGAGGGGCTGAAGCGCGGCGTGATCCCCATCTACGAGCCGGGGCTCAAGGAGATGGTGCTGCGCAACTGCGAGGAGGGGAGGCTTACCTTCTCCACCGACCTCGCATATGCCGTAAAGGAGTCCCTGGTCAACTTCATCGCCGTCGGCACACCTCCCGGGGCGGACGGCTCCGCAGACCTGCAGTACGTGATCTCGGTGGCCCGCTCCATCGGCCGTCACATGGAAGGCTTCAAGATCATCGTCGACAAGTCCACGGTCCCGGTCGGCACCGCCGACAAGGTGCGCGCGGCGGTGGCCGGCGAACTGGCCCAGCGCGGTGTCGATATCGAGTTCGACGTGGTCTCCAACCCCGAGTTCCTCAAGGAAGGGGCGGCCATCGACGACTTCATGAGGCCTGACCGCGTGGTGATCGGCACCGACAACGTGCGGACCGCGGAAATCATGAAGGAGCTCTACTCGGCGTTCATGAGGAAGTCCAACCGCCTGCTGGTCATGGATATCAGAAGCGCGGAGATGACCAAGTACGCCGCCAACGCCATGCTGGCCACCCGCATCACCTTCATGAACCAGATCGCCAACCTCTGCGAGATGATGGGCGCCGACGTCATGGCCGTCCGGGAGGGGATCGGCTCCGACTCCCGCATCGGCTACGACTTCCTCTTCCCGGGGGTCGGCTACGGCGGGTCCTGCTTCCCGAAGGACGTGAAGGCGCTGGTCAAGACCGCCGAAGAGTGCGACTACGACTTCGTGCTCCTCAAGGGGGTTGAAACCGCCAACGAGCGTCAGAAGCGGGTCCTTTCCGAGAAGATCCGCCGCCGCCTCGGCACCTCCGCCGAAAAGCCTCTGGACGGCATGAGCTTCGCCATCTGGGGGCTCTCGTTCAAACCCCGCACCGACGACATGAGGGAAGCTCCCTCGCTGACCATCATCAACCACCTGCTGGAGATGGGGGCGCAGGTCCGTGCCCACGACCCGGAAGCCATGAACGAGGCGCGCAAGCATTTCGGCGACCGGATCACCTACAGCCCCAACCAGTACGACGCCCTGACCGGAGCCCACGCGCTGGTGATCATCACCGAGTGGAACGAGTACCGCAATCCCGACTTCGACAGGATCAAGACCCTGCTCGTTAATCCGATCATCTTCGACGGCAGGAACCTCTACCGTCCGGACCGGATGCAGCAGGCCGGGTTCGAGTATCTCCCGATCGGCAGGAACGGCAAGCTCACCTCCGATACGGCCTCGCTCGATTAACCTGGCGCCTGGCGCACCGGTTGCACCGTAGTCCCCATCCCCTCCCGACGGAGGGGTGAAATTGTTCACCCAGAAAGGTTCACTTCATGCGCGTTCTTGTCACCGGCGGTGCCGGCTTCATCGGATCACACCTCTGCGAGAGGCTCATCAACGACGGTCACGAGGTCATCTGCCTCGACAACTTTTTCACGGGGAACAAGCGCAACATCGCTCCGCTTTTCGAGAACCGCCACTTCGAACTGATCCGGCACGACGTCACCGAGCCGATCCTCCTGGAGGTCGACCGGATCTTCAACCTCGCCTGCCCGGCATCCCCCATTCACTACCAGTACAATCCGGTCAAGACCACCAAGACCAGCGTCATGGGCGCCATCAACATGCTCGGGCTGGCCAAGAGGGTGAGGGCCAGGATCCTGCAGGCCTCGACCTCTGAGGTCTACGGCGACCCGCAGGTGCACCCGCAGACCGAGTCGTACTGGGGGAACGTCAATCCGCTGGGGATCCGGAGCTGCTACGACGAGGGGAAGCGGGTGGCGGAGACGCTGATGATGGACTACCATCGCCAGAACAACGTCGACGTCAGGATCATCAGGATCTTCAACACCTACGGGCCCAGGATGGCCGAAAACGACGGCCGCGTGGTGTCGAACTTCATCCTGCAGGCGCTCAGGGGGCAGGACATCACCGTCTACGGCAAAGGCGACCAGACCCGCTCCTTCTGCTTCGTGACCGACCTGGTCGAGGGGATGATGCGCATGATGGACCGCACCGGCTTCATCGGCCCGGTCAACCTCGGCAACCCTTGCGAAACCACGATTCTCGAGTTCGCCCAGAGGATCATCGACCTCACCGGTTCCCGCTCGCGCATCGTCTACAACCCGCTTCCGGCCGACGATCCCAAGCAGCGGCAGCCCGACATCACCCTGGCCAAGGAGATGCTTGGCTGGGAGCCGAAGGTCTCGGTGGACCAGGGGCTCAAACGCACCATCGAGTACTTCGACTCCGTCCTTTCCGCGGGGTAGCTGATGCAGAAACGGCTGTTCCTGACACCTCTGGCGATCATCGTCTTCATCCTCTACTTCACCGTCTTCGGGGACCGGGGGCTTTTGCGCATTAACCATCTGCACCGCGACCGCGACGACATGCAAAAGCGCCTCACGGAGCTGAAGGATGAGAACGACAAGCTGAAGAGGGAGATCTCGGCGCTGCAGTCGGACCGGCGCTACCTGGAAAGCATCGCTCGGCGCGATTTCGGCCTGGTCAGAAGCAACGAGGTGATCTACCAGTTCCCGGCCCAGGAAAAGGCTCCGGTCTCCCAGGACGGTAAACAGGCCGACCAGAAGGCCGATCAGAAAAGCGGGCAGGTGCCCGGGCACAAGGCTGATCCGGCCGCCGCAAAGAAGCACTAAACGCCTTTACACGGCCAGCTGCGTCCCCTTCGGCCCAGCGTCCGTTTTCGGCAAAAGAGTGCCCCAGCGTCTCCTCGGGAAACAATGGCCTCAGCGTCCCCCTCGGGAATACGATGACCTCAGCGTCCCCCTCGGGAAAATGATGGCCTCAGCGTCCCCCTCGGGAAAATGATGGCCTCAGCGTCTCTCTCGGGAAAACGATGGCCTCAGCGTCCCCCCCTTGACAAAGGGGGGACAGGGGGGATTTGGTTTGGCCACTCACCTCCGCCCCTGACCGAAGCTGGCGTGGCCGCTCCAGGAGAGTTGACCGAGCAGAGAATCGAGCCGCTTCCCGAAGAGTAGCGGTTCACAGCAATTAAAGGGGTTATACGAGATGGCTCAGCAACAGCATTGCGTGATATGCGCCTGGCGTGAAAACTGCGCCAAGAAATTCTGCGTGACCGACGGCGGCGCCCGCTGCCCCGATTTCAGCAGGGACATAAGCATAAAGATCGAAGATACGGAGAAGGGGGAGAAGATATGAAGGAGCAGCTGCGCGCATGCATCCTGAAGGGTATCGAGGGGTGTTTCGCCGACGGCACGCTCACCTCGGGGGTGGTTCCGGCGATCAACGTGGAGAAGCCGGCGCACCCGGAACATGGCGACTTTGCCACCAACGTGGCCATGCAGATGGCCAAGGCCGAGCGTAAGGCTCCCAGGGCCATAGCCGACATCCTGGTCCGGAAGCTGGCCGGGGCCTCCGACCTCATCGGATCCCTGGAGATTGCCGGGCCTGGATTCATCAACTTCTTCGTCAAGGATACAGCCTGGAGGAAGCTCCTCTCCGTCATCGACGAGGCCGGGGCGGAGTACGGCAAGAGCAAGGTCGGCACCGGGAAAAAGGTGCAGGTGGAATTCGTCAGCGCCAACCCGACAGGCCCTCTGCACATCGGCCACGGCCGCGGTGCGGCTACCGGTGACGCCGTGGCGTCGCTCCTTCTGGCCGCCGGCTTCCAGGTCGAGCGCGAGTACTACATCAACGACGCCGGCAACCAGATGAACACCCTCGGCCTCTCGGGCCTTCTGCGCTACCGCGAGCTCCTGGGCGAGGAGATCGATTTCCCCGAGAACTGCTACCAGGGGGATTACATCAAGGACATCGCCCGTGACGCCATCACCAAACACGGCGACCGCTTCCTGAAGGCTCCGCAGGAGGAAGGCGTGGCCTTCTTCGCCAAGATGGGGGGCGACCTGATCCTCAAGGGGATCGACGACGACCTCAAGGACTTCGGCATCAGCTTCGACCACTGGTTCTCGGAGCAGTCCCTCTTCGACCAGGGGAAGGTGGCTTCCGCCATCAAGGAGATGCAGGAGAAGGGGCACATCTACGAGCAGGAGGGGGCTCTCTGGTTCCGCACCACCGAGTTCGGCGATGACAAGGACCGCGTGGTGGTCAGGAGCAACGGAGTGACCACCTATTTCGCCTCCGACATAGCCTACCACAGGGACAAGTTCACCCGCGGCTTCGACTGGGTGATCGACGTCTGGGGCGCCGATCACCACGGCTACGTCCCGAGGCTCAAGGCCGTCGTGCAGGGGCTCGGGCGCAAGGCCGACGACCTCGGCATCATCCTGGTGCAGCTCGTCTCCCTGCTGCGTGACGGCGTGCCGGTGGCCATGTCCACCAGGAGCGGCGAGTTCGTCACCCTGAAGGAAGTCGTCGACGAGGTCGGTCGCGACGCGGCACGCTTCTTCTTCCTGATGCGCCGTTCCGACAGCCAGCTCGACTTCGACCTGGAACTGGCCAAGCGCCAGAGCAACGACAACCCGGTCTACTACGTGCAGTATGCCCACGCCAGGATCAGGAGCATCTTCGACACCGCCCGCGAGAGGGGAGTCGAGCCGGCTTTCGACGACGTCAGGCTGGAGCTTCTGGAAAGCGCCGACGACATGGCCTTGATCAAGAAGCTCTCCCTGTACCCGGAGGTCCTGGAGGCGGCGGCGCTCAACTTCGAGCCGCACCGGATCACCTACTTCCTGCAGGACCTGGCCGGCGAGTTCCACAGCTTCTACAACAAAAGCCGCGTGATCACTCCCGAGGAGCCCGAGCTGACCCAGGCCCGGCTCTTCCTGCTGCACTGCGTCGCCATCACCCTGAAGAATGCACTCACCGTACTGGGGATATCGGCTCCTGAGAGGATGTAGAAGGGTACTTGGCGATGGTGATCGACTACAGCGAAAAGAGACCGGGTACCAAGGACAGCGTCGAACGTAAACCGGTCCAGAAGAACAGGCCCCGCAGGGAGCCGATCGGCCTCTTCGCGTTTCTGGCGGTGGTCGCCCTGGTGGCCACCTTCGGCGCCGGCGTGCTGACCGGATGGCTTCTTTTCCATGGGCCGAAGAAGGGTGCGGTGGCGCCGGCAGTCGCGGCCCAGCCGGTAAAGAAGGATGAGGCAGCGCCTCCCCAAAACCAGCCCGTTCCCAAGGACGCCCCCCTCACTTTCTACAACACCCTTCCCGCCGGAGGAAAGGGCGCCATAGGGAGCGGGCTGAACCTCAAGAAACCGGAGGGCCCGTCCGTGCATGCCGCGGCTCCTGCCGCTCCGGCCCCCCCGGTCCCCGCCCCGGCTGCACAGGAGAAGGAGCAGGCCGCAGGGCGCTATACCGTTCAACTGGCCTCCTACCGCGACAAGAAGGAGGCCGAGACGGCGCAGGGAAAGCTGGCCGCCAAAGGGGTCGCCGCCTACCTGGTGGAATCGAAGCTTGCCGACAAGGGGGTCTGGTACCGGCTGAGGGTAGGGAAGCACCTCAGCAGGGAAGAGGCCCAGGATGTGGCGGGGAAATCGGGCAAGGGTGCCATGGTACTTGCCGAGTAGCCTGTCCTGCTGTTTTTCGCCAAGCCGATGCTATAGTTATCCCTAGCGGGGATGACTCATGGAAACCAGACCAAAGATCGGCGAAATCTTCATAGAAAACGGCGTCCTGACGGAAAAGACCGTGGAGCGGATGCTGCTCATCTCGAAGCGGCTCAACAAGCGCTTCGGAACGTTCCTTGAGGAACTGGAGCTGGTCACGGCGGAGGAGTTGGCCGCCGCCCTCGCCAGCCAGCATGCCTGCAGGGTCGCCAGCAACTTTTCCGGCTTTTCCTTCTCCGACGAATTGCTCGCCACCATCCCGGTCGAGGTGGCGATGGAGAATTACATCTTTCCGCTGAAGCTGGAGAACCGGAGGCTGGCGCTGGCGATAGCCGACCCGACGGAAATGCGGGTGGTGAGGAACCTCTCGGTGGAGCAGGAGTTGAGCGTTACCCCCTTCGTGGCGACCCGCAAGGAAATCTACGCCGCCATCTGCAAGAACTACCTCAAGAAAGAGGTGCGCACCTTCGCGGCGGACACCGTGCTCCTGGTGGAGGCCGACAGGGAAATCGGCAGGACCTTCGCCGAAACGCTGGGGCGGCAGGGGTACCGGGTGACCCGGGTAGCGGACGGCCTCGAGGCCTACAAGGCGATCCTGACCGAGAAGCCGAAGGTGGTCATCACCGACCACGACATGCCCAACCTGCACGACTACGGCTTCTTCGACGCGCTCCGTACCATGCCCGAGCTGAGTGCCATCCCCATCATCCTGGTGGCCGGCTCGACCAACCCCGACGACGAGATCAAGGCCTTCGAGCGGGGGTTCTTTGACTTCATCCAGAAGCCGGTAAGGGAAGCGACCCTGATAACCCGGGTGAAGCGGGCGCTCCAGTTCAGCCAGAAAAACTACCGCCTGTCCTGAAACAGGCCCGTAAATTCAGAGCCGTCAACTCAACCCTCCAGAGCACCAGCGCTGGAGGTATTTTCTTTGCAGGGGTAAAGCCGTGAGCGCCATAAAGAGTGTGAAGTGTCCAAAATGCCGGAAGGATGCGCCCCTCGAGGGGAACCCTTACCGGCCGTTTTGCTCCAAGAGGTGCAAGATGGTCGACCTCGGGGTCTGGGCCTCGGAGGGGTACCGCATCCCGGGAGAAAGGGCGCCGGAAGAAGAGGAAGAAGAAAACGAGGAGTAATTCACCCGTCTGACCACCATTTGCAGTCATGCAATGATCACTTTTCAAAGGAGCCATTCATGTCACAAGTTCGTCTCCGTTTCGCCCCCAGCCCGACCGGTTATCTCCACGTAGGCGGGGCGCGTACCGCGCTTTTCAACTGGCTTTTGGCCAGGAAGCAGCAGGGCGCCTTCATCCTGAGAATCGAAGACACCGACGTGGCCCGTTCCACCCAGGAATCTGTCGATGCCATCCTGGAAGGGATGAAGTGGCTGGGCCTCGATTGGGACGAGGGTCCCTTCTACCAGTCGGACAACTTCCCCCTCTACAAGCAGTATGTCCAGAAGCTGATCGACGCCGGCAAGGCCTACAAGTGCTACTGCTCGGCCGAGGAACTCGAGGCCAAGCGGGAAAAGGCCATGAAGGAAGGCGGCAAGCCCAAGTACGACGGGACCTGCCGCAACCTCCCGCCGCAGCCCGACGACGGCCGCCCCTACGTGGTGCGCTTCAAGGCTCCTCAGGATGGTGCGACTTCGTGGCCCGACCTGATCAAGGGGAGAATCACCTTTGAAAACGCCGAGCTCGACGACCTGATCATCCAGCGCACCGACGGCACCCCCACCTACAACTTCGTGGTGGTCATCGACGACGCCACCATGGGGATCACCACCGTCATCCGCGGGGACGACCACGTGAACAACACTCCGCGCCAGATCCTCCTGTACGAGGCGCTCGAGGTCCCGGTGCCGAGCTTCGCCCACGTGCCGATGATCCTCGGCGCCGACAAGGCCCGGCTCTCCAAGCGCCACGGCGCCACCAGCGTCATGGCCTACCGCGACATGGGCTTTCTCCCCGAGGCCATGGTCAACTACCTGGTGCGTCTCGGGTGGAGCTGCGGAGACGAGGAGATCTTCTCCCTGCAGGACCTGGTCCAGAAGTTCTCCATCGAGAACGTGGGGCGGTCGGCCAGTGTCTTCAACCCCGACAAGCTCCTCTGGTTGAATGCCCACTACATCAAGACCGGCGACCCGCTGCGACTGGCGTCGCTGGTGACGCCGTTCCTCAAGGAGCGGGGAGTCGATCCGCAGGAAGGGGGACCGGACCTGGCGGCGGTGGTCAGGACGCTGCAGGAAAGGGCCAGGACCATGCTGGAGCTGGCCGACGGCGCTCTCTTCTACTACAAGGAGCATTTCGAGTACGACGAGAAGGGTGTGACGAAGTTTTTCAATGCCGAGACCCCGGCGCTCCTCCAGTTGCTGCTCAACAAGCTCGAGGCGCTGGAGCCCTTCGACATGGCCGGGATCGAGGGGGTCTTCAAGGAGATCTGCGAGGAGAAGGGGATCAAGCTCGGCCAGATCGGACCTGCGGTAAGGCTGGCACTTTCGGGAACCACGGCTTCCCCCGGTATCTACGAGATGATCGAGGTGCTGGGCAAAGCGGAGACCAGGAAGCGGGTGGAACGGGCGATTCCGTTGAGCTACCGGTAAACGGAGGGGAGGGGGGCGAAAGCCCCCTTCTCCTTTTGGAGGGGCTGAAAAAAGAATGGCCCACAGGGGCGAAGGACGCCCTGCAGGCCATGGCATTGCATGTTGCTGACAGGATTAGGAGTGGATGGCGGTCACCGGGCAGGTGTCGACGCAAGCACCGCAGTCAATGCAGGTATCTGCAGTGATAGTCCTTTTGTCACCAGCCTCAACGATGGCGTTAACCGGGCAGGAATCCTCGCAGGCAGCGCAGTTGATGCACTCTTCAGTAATGGTATGTGCCAAAGTATTCACCTCCTTTTGCAGTTTTGCGGTTATTTTTCCGGGAAAATTAGCACACCGCGTAGAAAAAGTCCACCATAAAGCTCCTGCCATTTTTCGCTGGTCCAGGAGAAAAATCTTGAACTGTCGACAACTCTACTGTATATATAAAAAAAGGTTTTATTTGTGATGGTCCTGCCGGTGGGACGGCGGACCACATACTCGACGGGGGTCTTAGCTAGATGGATATACTGGCACTAAACTGCGGGAGTTCTTCGGTAAAATACCAGTTGTTTGATTGGGATAAAAAAGTGGTTGTCGCCAAGGGGATGGTCGAGAGGGTCGTCATCGGCGATTCCTTCATCATCCACGAAGTCCCGGGGCGGGAGACCTACCGGGAAAACTCTGACTGCCCCGACCACACTGTCGCCGTCGACCTCATCCTGCGCACCCTGACCTCCGCCGAACACGGCGTGCTGAAGGACATAAAGCAGATCGCCGCAGTGGGGCACCGTGTCGTCCACGGTGGCGAGCGCTTTACCCGGTCGGTACTTATTGACGACGATGTGCTGGCTGCCGTCACCGAAGTGCAGCATCTGGCACCCCTGCACAACCCCCCCAACATTGCCGGTATCGAGGGCGCCATGGCGGTCCTCCCTGATGTCCCGCAGGTGGCGATTTTCGACACGGCGTTCCATCAGACCATGCCGGAGCACGCTTACCTCTACCCGCTCCCCTACGAGTGGTACGAGAAATACGGGGTCAGGCGCTACGGCTTCCACGGGACCTCGCATCTCTACGTCTCCAAGCGCGCCGCCGCTTTGCTCGGGAAACCGGCCAAAGGGTGCAACCTGATCACCATGCACATCGGGAACGGGGTTTCCCACTGCGCCATCAAAAATGGCGTCTCCGTCGACACCAGCATGGGGCTTACCCCGCTGGAAGGCGCCATGATGGGGACCCGCTGCGGCGATATCGATCCCGCCATTCCCGCCTTCATGATGCAGAAGGACAACCTCTCCGCCAAGGAGATCGACAGCATCCTCAACAAGAAGAGTGGCGTCATCGGCATCACCGGGCGCTTCACCGACCGCCGCGACGTGATCGAGCACGCCGAAGCGGGTGACAAGCTCTGCTCGCTGGCGCTGGAGATCGAGGCTTACCGTCTCAAGAAGTATATCGGCACCTATCTCTCGGTAGTCGGCAGGCTCGACGCGGTCATCTTCACGGCCGGGGTGGGCGAGATGGGGGCACCGATCAGGGAGAAGGCCCTGACGGGGCTCGAGCACATAGGGATCATCCTGGACAAGGAGAGACACGCCTCGGCCATGACCCGCAAGCGTGAGACTCTGATCACGAGCGACGAGTCGCCGGTCAAGGTGTACGTCATCCCGACCGACGAGGAGCTGGTATTCACCGAGGACGTGGCGGCCATCCTGGACGGCACCTACACCGACCACATGAGCTTCGAGTACAGTTTCTCCAAACCGGACTTCGTCAGGAAATAAGAGAGGGATTGCAGAAGAGAGACCAAAAGAGGCCGGCGGGATTTTCCCGCCGGCCTCTTTTTTTCAAACCCAAAGTCATTTAACAGGGATGGACAGGATAGACAGGATGTAAACCTGTCTAAGCCGACCTCGTTCCCTGCGAGTCCCTCTCGTCCCCGATTGCAAGGCGGGGCCAGGGGGATTTGGTTCTTACCCCTGTGCCTGTACCGCCGTAATGGCTGCCACGTCGACGATGTCCTGCACCGAACAGCCGCGGGAGAGATCGTTCACCGGCTTGGCCAGGCCCTGGATGACCGGACCGATGGCAGCGGCGCCGGCCATACGCTCGACCAGCTTGTAGGCGATATTGCCGGCATCCAGCGTCGGGAAGACCAGGACGTTGGCCTTGCCCGCAACGGGGCTGCCGGGGGCTTTCTTGCCGCCGACCGCCGGGATGATGGCGGCGTCGGCCTGAAGCTCGCCGTCGATGTTGAGCTCCGGATCCATCCCCTTCGCAATCTCCAGCGCCTTCAGAACCTTGTCCGCGTCAGGATGCTTCGCGCTCCCCTTGGTGGAGAAGGAGAGCATCGCAACCCTTGCCGGGACATCGAGGAAGGCCGTGCAGTTCTTCGCGGTCGCCACGGCGATCTCGGCCAACGCCTGGGCGTCGGGATTGGGATTCACTGCGCAGTCGGCAAAGAGGACGACGCCGTTCTCGCCGAAGTCGGCGGTCTTGGTGGCCATGAGGAAGAAGGAGGATACCGTCTTGATGCCGGCAGCGGGGCCGACGGTCTGGAACGCGGCACGCAGGACGTCGCCGGTGGTGCCGGTTGCTCCGGCCACCTCGCCGTCGGCGTCACCTTCGCGGACCATCATCCCGGCGAAATAGAGGTGATCGGGGGCGGTGAGGAGTTCCTTGGCCTCCTCCGGGGTCAGCCCCTTGGACTTGCGTAGCTCGACCAGTTTGTCTACGTAGGTGGAAAGTTTGGAGGAAGTCGCCGGATCGATGATTTCGACCCCGGAGAGGTTTATTCCCTTATCGGCGGATGAATTTTTCAGCTCCTCAGGGTTGCCGAGCAGTATGACCTTCGCCAAACCCTGTTCCACAACCTGCTGGGCGGCATAAAGCATTCTTTCATCGTAGCTTTCAGGTAAGACAACGGTTCTAACATCCTTCCGCGCCTTTTCTTTAATAAGCTCTATCAACGACATGAATGTCCTCCCACATAAGATTTAAAACCATGTTAGGTTTATAACCTAGGTGGGAGGTCTGGTCAATAGAAAAGGCCTTACCTTCCGCACTCCTCCGGATCTCCCTGGATCTTGGCAACCGTGTGAGGAACGGCGCCCCAGACAAAGCCGATGCACTCCGTAGCGCCCTTAGGACTCCCCGGGAGGTTGATGATCAGGGTGTTTTTGCGGATGCCGGCCACCGCGCGGGAGATGATGGCGTTCATGGTCTTCTTCAGGCTCTCCATGCGCATCACCTCGCCGAACCCCGGGAGGAGCCGGTCCACTATCCGCTCCGTGGCCTCGGGGGTGACGTCACGCGGCGAAACACCGGTTCCGCCGGTGGTGAGGATCAGGTCGTAGTTGCCGCTGTCGGACCACTCGGTGAGCTTCTCCGAGATCAGCCGTGCCTCGTCCGGGATTACTTCGGTGTGTGTCACCGTGACGCCGCGCTCCTCCAGCCAAGCCTGCAGGGCCGGTCCGCTTCCGTCCTGCCTCTCGCCGGTGGAGCAGCGGTCGCTGAGGGTTAAAATCGCTGCCTTCATAATCTCATCTCCTGTCAGGCTCTTTTGAAGACCCCGCTCTTCCCACCTTCTTTGAAGTGCAGGGCGATGTCGGAGATCACGATCCCCTTGTCGGTTCCCTTGCACATATCGTAGACGGTGAGGGCGGCCACGGTGGCGGAGGTCATAGCCTCCATCTCGACCCCGGTACGCTCGAAGGCACGAACCGTAGCTATGACTTCGATGCGCCCGTTTTCCGCATCGACCTTGAAGTCGATGGCGGCGTGGTGGATGGCAAGCGGGTGGGAGAGGGGAATCAGGTCGGGGGTCTTCTTCGCCGCTGCAATCCCGGCGATCCTCGCCACTCCGAGGACGTCACCCTTGGCTATCCTTCCCTCCACGATGGAGTCCACCGTTTCCGGCTTGAGGGTCAGGACGGCTCCGGCAACGGCCGTTCTCATGGTCGGTTGTTTTGCGCTGACATCGACCATAATGGCGTTGCCGCTCTCGTCAAAGTGATTAAATGCCATGCTATGCCTCCATTTCCAGTGTCGAATCAAGAATATGCAGATCCACCTCGTCTCCAGCCTTGAACGCCGTTCCGTCCTCAGGGAGCAGGGCCAGGGCGTTGCATCGCAGCATGGTCTTCAGGATCCCCGTGTTCTGGTTGCCTGAGGTGGTTGCCAGGTAGCGCCCGTCTTCCACCGTGACGTGGACCCGCAGGAAATGGAGCTTCCCGGGCTTCTTGCGGAAGTCGTCCTGCAGATACCCGCGCACCGTCCGCCTCAACGGCTTCGAATGACCCATCATTTTTAGCAGAGCAGGGCGGGCGAATTCCTCGAAGGTGATCATGGTCGAAACCGGGTTGCCGGGGAGGGAGAATACCGGCGTGCCGCCTTTCATGCCGAAAGCGGTAGGGCCTCCGGGTTTGATTCCCGGCTTCCAGAACTCCTCCACCACGCCGAGTTCAGCCAACGTCTCGCGCACGAGGTCGCGGTCTCCCGCGGAAACCCCCGCCGAGGTGACGAGGACATCGGCTTTCAGCCCCTCCGCGAGTATTGCCAGATGGCTCTCCTTGTCGTCCCGGGCGATGCCCACGATCACGGGCTCGGCGCCGCACAGCTTGATTGCCGCCGCCAGCGCCAGGCTGTTGCTGTTGATAATCTCGCTTTCCTTCGGCTCCCTGCCGACCTCGATGAGCTCATCGCCGGTCGAGACGATGGCCACCCGCGGCTTGCGGTAGACGGGAACCAGGGCGCTGCCAAAGGACGCCAGCAGGCTCACCTGCGGCGGACCGATCACCGTCCCTCTTGCCACTACCGGCTCTCCGCTTGCCACGTCCTCGCCTCTGAAACGGATATGCTGCCCCTTTTTCACCGGGTGCAGAAGCTTCACGGCGTCTTCGCCCGCTTCAGTCTCCTCGATCGGGACCACGGCGTCGGCCCCTGCCGGAATGGGAGCCCCCGTCATGATGCGAGCGGCGCAACCGGAGCCGACGGTGTCGCCGGAACTGGCGCCGGCGGGGATGTAGTCGGTGACCTTCAGGGTCACTCCCGCCACATAGTCCTCGCTTCTCACGGCAAAGCCGTCCATGGCTGAATTGTTCCAGCGGGGCATGTCCCACGGGGCAGCGAAATCCGCCGCCATCACCCGGCCCACGGCATCGAGAAGCTGTACCCGCTCGATGCCGGCTGGAGTAACTTTTTCCAAAACCTTACGTCTTGCTTCATCAAAAGTGCTCATCGTTTCGCCTCATGCACTCTCCGACAGCCGGGGGGCTCGTCAGCAGAAAAGAGCTCGTCAACCCCTGTTCGGACTATGGTTTACCAGCACTTACCGATAGCACATTTCTATCAAAATAAACAATAATTTTGGCTTGAACAGTTACGCTATTGCCGTCGGCCGCACAAACAGGCTAGAATGTAACCCGCTGAATCCCCGAAATTTTGGGATAGGTCTGGACTGCGCCTGTGATTAATGTATACACTGCCGGCGCCGAGAAGGATTTACCTCGTCATGGCTTTCATGCTATAGGGGCAAAGAGAAGCCTTAAAGGATCATTAACACTGCCGCCTGGTTCGCACTCGTGAGGGTGCTCCTTAAGACGACTTCAGGTACAGCTGACATGGCATTAATCGACAACTTCGGCAGACGCATTAATTACCTCCGGCTCTCCGTCACGGATCGCTGCAATCTCCGTTGCAGCTACTGCATGCCCGCAGCTGGCGTGGAGAAACTTCCCCACGACCAGGTGCTGTCATATGCCGATCTGCTGCGGATTTCTGCCGAGGCGGTTGCTGCCGGCATCGAGAAAATCCGCGTTACCGGCGGTGAGCCGCTGGTCAGGAAGGGCATTCTCCAGTTCCTGAAACTCCTCGGGGAACTCCCGGGGCTCAAGGAGCTGGTGCTGACCACTAACGGGGTCCTTCTGAACGAGATGGCTCAGGGGCTGCGCGATGCCGGGGTGCAGCGGCTCAATATCAGCCTGGACTCCCTTCAGCCCGAAACCTTCGCCAGGATCACCCGCGGCGGTGATCTTTCGCGAGTTCTCGAAGGGATCGAGACCGCGGAGCGGGTCGGGTTCCCCCCACACAAGATAAACGTGGTGGTGATGCGCGGGATAAACGACTCGGAGCTCCTGGACTTCGTAAGGCTTACCATGGAGCGCCCTTACGCGGTGAGGTTCATCGAGTACATGCCCACCTGTGGCGACGGGGACTGGCGCGCCCTCTGCGTGCCGGGGTCCGAGATCCTGGAGCGGATAGCGGAACGGTTTCCCATCGAGCTCAGTGCGAGCTCGGAACGTTCCGGTCCTTCCAAAAACTTTCGTGTCAAGGGGGCCGCAGGTTCCCTGGGGATCATCACCCCCATGACCGGTCATTTCTGTGATGCCTGCAACCGGCTCAGGGTAACCGCTTCCGGGATGGCCAAGAGCTGCCTCTTCTCCGGCGCCGGTGTGGATCTCAAACCCTTTCTTGCCGCCGGCGACGATGCCATCCTCCGTGAGGAGATCCGGCGGATCGTGGCGGCCAAGCCGGGGAGACACCAGGTGGCGGAGGAGGGGACAGACCCCTTCGCCATGTCGAGGGTGGGGGGGTAGGAGGAGCTGGCGGAAAGCAAATCCCCCCTGTCCCCCCTTTGACAAGGGGGGGACGCTCGGGCCATCATCGCAGGAGCGCCCTTCCGGGCGCGAACGGACGTCATGGGCGCGAACGGACGTCATGGGCGCGAACTGGCCGAACCTCCCTCACCCCGCCCCTCTCCCGGAGGGCGAGGGGGAGAGGGCTGTAGGCGCTGAAAGATAGAGATAAACCAAAACCAGCTTTAACAGGAGAATCAAATGAATGGCAAAGTCCTGGCGGTTAACGTCAGTCTGAATAAAGGCGAGAGGAAGACCGCAGTGCCTTCCGTCACCCTCCGCGAGAATCACGGCATCGAAGGCGATGCCCACGCCGGCGACTGGCACCGCCAGGTGAGCCTCCTGGCCATGGAGAGCATCGCCAAGATGCAGGCTCTCGGTCTTAAGGTCGGGGAGGGGGACTTCGCCGAAAACATCACCACGGAAGGTGTCGACCTGGTGAATCTCCCTATCGGTACCCGGATGACTCTGGGCGAGACGGTCCTCGAAGTCACCCAGATCGGGAAAGTCTGCCACACCCGCTGCGCCATCTTCTACCAGGCCGGCGACTGCGTCATGCCCAAGGAGGGGATCTTCGCCAAGGTGATCACCGGGGGCACGATCAAACCGGGCGATTCGATCACCGTCGAGCCCCTAGCCGCCTGAAGTCCCATTCTCGTTCCCGGGTTAGCGCCTGGGAACGAGAATCACCCCTCCTGCTCCTGCCAACCTCTCTTCCACCCTTCGTTTATCCGGACCACCCGCGCCGCCTGCTGTAAAAATGTGGACAAAATGTCGCACCTCACGACATAAGTGCGCAATTCTAAGGAAACGCCAACCTTGCCTCCTTTTTGTTCCTCGCCTGACTGCTGAGTAATATCGCCACCTTATACTCCAAATCTCCATTTTGGGATTCTGTAAACAAATGGCACAGCATTTGCCGTATACGGACATCTTCAATTTGGCAGTTGTGCGATTTATTTCAGAAAGGGAGTTAATCATGGGTGTATCAAGAAGGGAGTTCTTGCAGGGGGGAGCGCTGGCCGCGGCGGCAGTCCTCGCCGGCGGCAAGGCTGAAGCGAGCGTCGATTCGCCTCAGATACGAACCAAGGGGCTGAAAAGCTCGACCACCATCTGTCCGTTCTGCGCGGTAGGGTGTGGCCTTGTCGTCCATACCAAGAACGGGAAGATCGTCAACATCGAAGGCGACACGGAGCACCCGATCAACCAGGGTGCCTTGTGCTCCAAGGGTAGTGCGCTCTTCCAGGTGGCCAACAACGAGCGGCGCCTGAACAAGGTGCTGTACCGGGCCCCCGGCAGCGACAAGTTCGTTGAGAAGTCGTGGGACTGGGCGCTGGAGCGGATCGCCAGCAACATGAAGG
>NZ_JBXKJL010000223.1:0-1627 GCF_056994735.1 Geomonas sp. | reverse complement strand
GGTAGCCCCGCAGTTAACCGTGGTCACGCTGCCATTGCCATCATTGGTTGCCGTTTCTGCTTATGGGGGCGTCCTTGGCGTTTAGGTGTAACCCACGCGGGCAGGGGGACCTTGAACAGCAACAGCTCACGCAGGGTCCAGCGGTGGTCTGTCAGCCCGGCGGCCCTGGCCGGGGTCCTTTCTTGCCCTGGCCGGGGCGCATTCTCGGGCGCTGCCAGCCGCAGGCTGTCAGGAGCCCAGCAGAAGTTGTAAGCACACCCCACCAGATACATCCCGGCAGTCAGCACCGCCTCTTTGTGAGCCAGGGTGCGCCCTCGGCGCCCCAGCGGTGCCAGGGCGCTGCGAAAGGTGGCATTGCGCCGCTCGATATAGGCGGGGTTGATCACGGTTCCGCCCGTGGCGTTGAGCCCCTTGGCAAGGGCTTGGGCGGTCCCGCGCACCACCCGGTGCACGACCTTGACCCCCCGCCGCCGGGCATACCGCTTGATGCCCTGGCCGATGAGCAGACCCGACTCCACAACCAGCCGTGGCCGTCCCCGACGCCCCGTCACTACCTTGTGCCGAAAGACGCGCAGAAAGGCTGTTCCATCGCTCGCCAAACCGTCCACGCAGACCAGGATAGCCAGGCTCTGCGCACCGGCACGAACCCGCTGAACCAATGCGGTGATCAAGGCATGGTCGCGGTGAGGGCTAATCACTCCACCCAGCCACAGAGGCGAGGGCACCGCCAGAGCCATCGCCATCCACACGCGTTTGCCTACCAGCTTCACCCAGAGCTCATCAGCCTGCACATGCCCCACCTCTACCTGGCCTGGTTGTACAAGATGCTCATGGACTTGTGGGCAGTGCGCGCCAGCACGGGCCTGCCACTGCGCCACGGGACGCTCCTCAAAACCGAACGCCGCAACAATAGCCTGGAGTGGACAGCCGTGACAAAGCAAGGTCAACCCCAACGTTACCACTTCGGTCGCCGTCCGCTGCCGATAAAACACCGTGCCTGTCGTGGCCGCAAAGGGCCACCCGCAGGTGCTACCGCGGTAGCGCTGTTCCCTACGGCTAGGAATACAGCGGTTACCCCGCCCACGCGGCCCCCTGTCAGAGCACGCTGGGTTATGACAGCATTGCTCTTGTGGGTCCATCGGCAACCTCCTGCAGATGCAAAGGTGTAATTACCTCTTAAGGGGCTACCGTGGACCTCCCCCTTTTCAAGGTCTTTCATCACTTACCACGGTTAACTGGGGTGCTACCTATTGATGGTCAGGGTTGAAAATAATATTGTCAGACTCAGCTAATTCTACTTTGTCAGATTCATCTGATTGATTTTGGTAGATAAGCAAGGATAATGCATGCTTTATCAAGAGGCAAGGCACAGCCAGGTGAACGATGAGAGGTACCGCTTCGGAAGGGGTTAAAAAACGCGACTGCCGACCCCAAGGTGGGGCGGCTGGCGAAGATGGGTCGGCGGTTCGTTAGCTTGTGTGATCGCTTCGGTCACCCTTTCCGCCGGCGGACGCGAACGGTTCAAACCCTAGTGAAACAGTACCTCCGTGGCCTGCTCCAGGCCGAGACCAAGAACCTGGAACGGATGGAAGAGGTGGTTCCGGAGGCGAACCATCAAGCCTTGCAG
>NZ_JBXKJL010000222.1:0-1054 GCF_056994735.1 Geomonas sp. | reverse complement strand
CCTGTCATCTCCATGTACCGCTGTCTGTCTGCAGGCTTGTTCAGCGCCGGATTCGCATCGTGCGCCGCTCCCACTGCCTCGGGCGTGCTGACCACACGGCACTGCTGCAGGCCGAACTTCTCCAGCGCCTTGCTGACGTACAGCTCCTGATCCAATGTGATCGTGCGCGCCTTTCGGTCGCGCGTGATGCGCATGCCCAGCATCCACGTCGTGGTCTTCAGTTGTTTGATGTTGAAACGTTGCTGCAGAAGCGCCACGCTCTGCTGGAACTCCGCCGCGTCGTCTGCGTGATAGCTGCCCTGCATGTCGTCGACGAAACGGTAAATCATCATCAGCCTTCCGCTGCGGCTGCGCTTGAAGTACAGCGACCGGTCGCTCACTGTCGCCTTGAATGCCATGTCCTTCGTGATGAATGTGTGCACCAGCTTGTCCCAGTTGCGCGGCGCCTGCTTCAGGCCGTACAGCGACTTCTGCAGCTTGCAGACCATGCCGGGCTGCTCGTACCCTTCCGGCAGCTGCATGTAGATGTCCTCGTCGACAGGCGCATTCAGGAATGCCGTCGGCACGTCGAACTGCGCCAGCTCGTGGTCCCACTTGGCCACCAGGGAGAGCGAGCCACGAAAGGTTTTGTACTGGCCGGTGTGCGCGAAGGTCTCGAAGAAGTCCACTCCCTGCTTCTGCCGGAAGCCTTTCGGCGTGAAGCGCGCCTTGTGCTCCACCACGGCGCCGTGCTCGTCCAGCTTCAGCTTGAAGACCTCCTTGCACGGCAGCACGTTGGCCCTGGGCGGCAGCTGGTCTCGTCGCACGAGCGTCCACACCTGCTGTTCGGTGCAGGAGCGCATCTCCTTATCCAGCGCCGCCTTCCACTTGGCCGCGTCCGGGCTGGCCATGGCCTGGCGGTAGGTCTGTGGCGTCTGCGCTTCCAATGCGGCAATGCCCGTGGCCACAGCGCTCATCACCGCGGCGGGCTCTGGGCGCTCTTCCGGCAGCTGCAGCTGGCGCAGCGCGCTCATCGCCATGTGCACCTGCGGCTCGTCATCGGCCTCGTCGTAGT
>NZ_JBXKJL010000221.1:0-1331 GCF_056994735.1 Geomonas sp. | reverse complement strand
ACGCTCGCCCCGTCGATCCGCACGGCTGAGTTGGCGCAGGCAACGTCGTGCACGGTCAACGCGTACTGCTGGGTATCTGTCACCCCTGTGCCGTCGACGGCCCGGACCGTGAACGAGTAGACCCCGGACCTCGCCGGCGTCCCGGTCAGGGCCCCGGTGGCTGGGTTCAGCGTGACTCCCGCCGGGAGACCCCCGGAGGCGACGGACCAGGTGTAGGGGGCCGCCCCCTTGGTGGCGGTCAGGGTCTGGCTGTAGCTGGATCCGGTGACGACCGGCTCCAGCGCGGTGGTCACTGACTGTGACCCGCGGACGGGCCACACGAACCCGAAGTTGTAATCATGGCCGCTGTACTTGAACCCGTAGTCCATGCTCACCCCGTAGACGTAGGCGTACTTGTTGGGGACCACGCTGGAGGACCAGTACTCGTCGGACTGCACCGCGCTGAAGGGATGTGCCGCCGGAAGCGCCGGGAAGCTCCTGTTGGTGTCGACCAGGGAGTAGAGCTCGTCCACGGTCGGGAGCCTCCAGTCTTTGTGGCCGAAGGTGCCCGCCCCTCCGTTGGCGCTGTTCATGGCCGCCACGTAATCGAGCGCCTCCTGCCAGCTCACCGCCAGGGTCGGCAGGTTGGCATTCCTCGTCCAGCTGAGACCGGTCTCGTTGTCGGTGACGGTCTGGTCGTCGTTGACCGTGAAACGGGTGGAGGCGAAAAGGATGTTCCGCTGCACGGTGGTCTTGCTGCCGTCTCCTTCGGTCACGGTGACGACGAGCGGATACTTCTTGCTCTGGCTCAGCACCAGGGTCTGCGCAAATGCCCCGCCGGTGACCTGCGGTGCATAGGTGGCGCTGCCGTCACTGACGGTGACGCTGACCGGGGGCACGGCATCGGCCACGGTGCCGGCCAGGGTCTGGGCCGAGATTGTGGTCCTTACGTCCTGCGACGGTGAGGTGATATTGACGGTCGGCCCCTGGGCATCGGAGACCACGCTGCGCTTCATGGTATTGACCTTGCCGGCGAGATCGGTCACCGCGACCTCGATGGTGTTGAGGCCGGCGGCGAGGTTGACGGTGGAGGAGAAGGTCGAGCCGCTCACCACGGCCGATTCGAAAGTCCCGCCGTTTACCTTGACCTCTACCCCCGCGACCGGCATGGCCACGGTCCCGGTTACGGTGATGAAGCCGGCGCTGGTGGTGCTGTTGTCGGCAGGGGTGTCGATCTCCAGTGACGGCAGCTGCGTGTCGAGCGTGATCTGCCTGGAATCGACCGCCTGGTTCCCTGCCCCATCGGTGGCCGTGGTGGTGATGGTGGTGGTCCCGGCCTGCAGCACGACCAG
>NZ_JBXKJL010000220.1:0-5629 GCF_056994735.1 Geomonas sp. | reverse complement strand
CGGTAAGCGTGGAGGGAGTAGATGGCGAGGCCGGACCAGATGAAGAAAAAGCAGATCAGGTGGGTCCTGGTGAAGGTCTCGCCATAGAAGCTGACCGCCAGGAGAAAGTGGATGGTGGGGGTTATGTACTGGAGAAAGCCTACCGTCGCCAGCTTCAGCCTGCTGGCGGCAGCGGCGAAGAGGAGTAACGGAACGGCGGTGATGACACCGGACAGGGCGATGAGAACATCCAGACCGGTGGACGAAGCGAGGAAAATGCTCCTCCCGGCCCGCTGGAGGTAGATGACATAGAGGAGGGCCACGGGAGCGAGGAGAAGCGTCTCCACCGTCAGACCCAACAGCGGCTCCACCTTCAGCCATTTCCTGATCAGGCCGTACAGCCCGAAGGAAATGGCCAGCACCAGCGCGATGGTCGGGAAGGCTCGGTAATGAACGGAGAGGTAGAGTACGCCGGTAGCGGCCAGCGCCAGGCTGACCCATTGCGGGCGCTCCAGCCTCTCCCCCAGGAAGAGGAACCCGAGGAGCACGCTGACCAGCGGATTAATGAAGTAGCCGAGGCTCGACTGGAGCAGTTCGCCTGCCTCGACCGCATAGATGAATACCAGCCAGTTGGTCGCGATCAGCAAGGTCGTCGCCACCAATCCCCCAACGAGCCTCGGCGTCTTCAAGATGCCAAGCATGCTGCGCCAGGCTCCTTTCCAGATGATCAACAAGAGCAGGAAGCCGAGCGACCACACGATGCGGTGGGAAACCATCTCCAACGGCGGGACGAGCTTGACCGCCTTGAAGTAGACGGGGAAAAAGCCCCAGACTATATAGGCCAGCAGGCCGTAGGTGATCCCCTTACGCGTTTCCATCCGCCTCCCCTCCCCTTGCAGCGATTCGGGTGAAGAGATAGAGCCCGGAAAGGATCAACGCGCCTCCGGCAAGCTGCCGCGGAGTCGGGTTCTCGCCCAGGAAAATCGCCGACCAGAGCACCGCCCCCAGCGGCTCGCCGAGAATGCTTACCGATACCACCGACGCCTGGACATAGCGCAACGCCCAATTGAAGACCGTATGCCCCAGCACCGTGCAGACCAGGGCCAGCGCCGCGAAGATCAGCCAATCCTGCCACGGGTACGGGTAGAAAGGGAGCCGGCAACCGAGGGCCGCGACGGCCAAGGTTAATGAACTGGCACCGTAGGTGACAAAGGTGTAGCCGGTGAGGCCGACATCGCCACGGAGCTTCCTCCCCAACAGGATGTACCCAGAGACCAGTGCCGCGGCGAGGAGAGCCAGGAGGTCGCCGAGGAAGGCCTGCTGGCCCAGCCTGAAATCGGACGCGCCGATCACCGTGCTTCCAAGGAAGGCGAGCAGGCCGCCGTAAAGGGCCTTCCTCGGCACGCGCTCGTTGAAGAAGAGCCGGGACCCGATGACCACGAATACCGGCTGGGTGGTGACCAGGACCACGGAACTGGCGATGGAAGTGTACCTGAGCGAGGTAAACCAGGTGACGAAATGGAGCGCCAGGAAGACGCCGCTTCCCGCGGCAAGCATCACCTGGCGGCGGGTCATCGACCGGAGAGCCGAATTTCCGGAAAGGGAAAACGGGGCAAGGATACAGAACGTAAAGATGAGCCGGTAGGCGGCGATGATCAGCGGCGGAGCGCTGGATACCCTGACCAGGACGGAGGAGAAGGAGACAGCAAAAACCCCTACCAGGATGGCCAGATAGGGGTTGATCCACGGAGTGGTCGTGGCTACGGCCCTATTCCCCAAGATAGGCCTTCCTCACTTCGGGGTTGGTGGCAAGTTCGCCGGCATCTCCATGCAGCACGACCGCCCCCGTCTCCAGCACATAGGCGCGATGCGCGATGGAGAGCGCCATGTTGGCGTTCTGCTCCACCAGCAATACGGTGGTACCGCCTTCGTTGATCTCCTGGATGATCTGGAAGATCTGCTCCACCAGCATCGGCGCAAGCCCCATGGAAGGCTCGTCCAGCAGCAGGAGCTTCGGGCGCGACATGAGCGCGCGCCCCATGGCCAGCATCTGCTGCTCCCCGCCCGAAAGGGTCTTGGCAGCCTGTTTCTTGCGCTCGTTCAGGCGCGGGAAGCGCTGGAAGATCTTCTCCATGTCGGAGGCGATCCCGTCCCTGTCGCTCCTGGTGAAGGCGCCCATCTCGAGGTTCTCCAGCACGGTCATCTTGGAGAAGACCCGACGCCCTTCCGGCACCTGCGAGATCCCGAGCTTCACGATTTCATGGGGTGGCTTGCGGGTGATATCGGTGCCCTTGTACAGCACCTGTCCTGCGACAGCGGGGACGATGTTGGAAATGGTATTGAGGATGGTGGTCTTCCCGGCGCCGTTCGCCCCGATGAGGGCCACGATCTCACCGTCGTTGATGTGGAAGGAAACGTGCTGCAGCGCCTTGATCGCTCCGTAATTGACACTTACCTTTTCGACCTTAAGCATGCCCAGCCGCTCCTTTGCCGAGGTAGGCCTCGATCACCTTCGGGTTGGTGCGTATCTCCTCCGGAGTCCCCTCCGCGATCTTCACACCATAATCAAGGACCGCGATCCGGTCGGAGATCCCCATCACGAACTTCATGTCGTGCTCCACCAGGAAGACGGTGACGCCGCTCTTGCTGATCGCCTGGACCATCTCCAGGAGTACCTGCTTTTCCTGGGGGTTCATGCCGGCTGCCGGCTCGTCGAGGAGGATGACCTGCGGCTTGAGAGCCAGGGCGCGGGCGATCTCAAGGCGGCGCTGCTCCCCGTAAGGGAGGTTTCCCGCCAAGTCCTCGGCCTTGTGGTCCAGTCCGACCCGCTTCAGGCATTCCATGGCCAGGTCGTGAAGTTCAGCCTCCTCCCGGCGGACCCAGGGGGTGAACTTCAAGATGGCGCCGGTGAGATCGAAGCTCCCCCTGGTATGGGCGCCGATCAGCACGTTCTCCAGCACGGTAAGCTGGGTGAAGAGCCTGATGTTCTGGAAGGTCCTCCCGATCCCGCCGGCGGCGATATGATAGGGGGTCTTGCCGGCGATGCTGCGATCCTGGAAAGAGATCCTTCCGGAGGTCGGGGTGTAGATGCCGGTGATCAGGTTGAAGAGCGTACTCTTGCCTGCGCCGTTGGGCCCGATGAGGGATACGATGTCGCCCCTGTTCACGGTGAGGTTGACTTTATCGACCGCCACCAACCCGCCGAAGCGGATGGTGACCTCTTCCAGTTTCAGAATTGACATGCTTTGCTCTCGCTAAGATCTCTTCTTCGCCAATCCGAAGGCGCGAAGTACCAGCCGGGTGAAGTTGACGCCGCCGAGAAGCCCGTTGGGGCGAAATACCATCAGGAAGACCAGCAGCGCCCCGTAAACCAGCATGCGGTACTGGGACATGAAGCGCAGGAATTCCGGCGCCGAGGCCAGCACCGAAGCGCCGATCACGGTGCCGGGTACGCTCCCCAGACCGCCGAGAACGACCATGCTGAGGATATCGACCGACTTGAGGAAGCCGAAATCGGAGGGGTTGATGTAGCTCAGGAAGTGCCCGTAGAGACCGCCACCGATGCCGGCCATGAAGGAGCCCAGGGCGAAGGCCTGGATCTTGTACCTCGTGGTGTTGATACCCATCGCCTCCGCGGCGATCTCGTCCTCACGGATCGCCTTGAGCGCGCGCCCGAAACGCGACGACTGCACGAAGGTGACCAGCACGATCCCCACGATGGCAACCGCCCAGACGTAGATAGGCATGGGTATCGAGGTCCTGGCGTTCGGGACCGTCAGCCCCAGGGCCTTGTTGGTCGGCTCGAAGTTCAGGAAGAAGACCTTGACGATCTCGGCGAAGCCCAAGGTGCAGATGGCCAGGTAATCGCCGGTCAGCCTGAGAATCGGGAAGCCGATGATGGCGGCCACCAGGGCGGTGACGACGCCGGTCACTGCCAGGTTGGCTATGAAGGGAAGGCCGGTCTTGATGGTGACGAGGGCGCTGGTGAAGGCGCCGATGCTCATGAAGGCGGCGTGCCCCAGTGACAGCTGTCCGGCAACTCCGACAATGACGTTAAGTCCCAGCGCGAGGATGATGGCGACCCCGATATTGACCAGGATCTGCATCAGGTACGGGTCGATCGAAGCGACCAGGCTCTGCAGGAGATCTCCCATCTATCTACACCTTCTTGGTAATTTTCTGCCCCAGCAGTCCGGTGGGCTTGACGAGCAGGACAAGCACCAGGATGGCGAAGGCGATCGCGTCACGATAGGAGGAGTACCCGATGGCCACCCCGAAGACCTCGGAGATGCCGAGGAGCAGCCCACCGAGCATGGCGCCCGGGATCGATCCTATCCCGCCGAGGACAGCCGCCGCAAAGGCCTTGAGACCCGCCATGAGCCCCATGTTGAAGGAAACGGCGTTGAAGAGGACGCCGACCAGCACCCCGCCCGCCGCCGCCAGCGCGGAGCCGAGGGCGAAGGTGAAGGAGATGACCCGGTTGACGTTGATTCCCATGAGCGCCGCGGTGTTGTAGTCCTCGGAGGTCGCCCGCATGGCCTTGCCGATCTTGGTCTTCTGCACGATGAACTCGAGGCCGATCATGAGGCAGGCTGCGACGCCGATGATGAGCAGCTGCAGGGTCGATATTTCGGCGGAGCCCACGTTGATCTGCTGCACTGGGAAGGTGTTGTCGGGGTAACCCTTGGCGTCGGCACCAAATACCATGAGCGCGAGCGAGGAAAGGAAGATCGAGACGCCGATGGCGGATATCAGGGCCGAAAGACGGGATGACTTCCGCAAGGGGCGGTAGGCGATCAGCTCGATCAGCACCCCCATGATCATGCAGAAGATCATGGCGCCGACGATGGCGAAGAAGATGTTGACCTTGAAGAAGGAGATCAGCAGCAGGCCGACGAAGGCCCCGACCATGAAGACTTCGCCGTGGGCGAAGTTGATCAGGGTGATGATGCCGTAGACCATGGTGTAGCCTAGGGCAATGAGCGCATAGACGCTTCCGAGGGCCACGCCGTTGATTAGCTGTTGGAGGAACATGCTTTTCCTATGCCCTCGCCCTTTGGGGAGGGGCAAGGGTGAGGGAGATTTTCACCCGGAGAATTACCTTAGCATCGACACTTTAAAGCAAAGCTTTAACGAAAAAGCTGGGCGCCGCACAAAATCCCCCCCGTCCCCCCTTTGTCAAGGGGGGAGCCCCTAGGCCACCATCGTCAAGCATTTCAGGAAGGAGGCTTTCACCTTTCACCTTTCACCTTTCACCTTTCACCTTTCACCTTTCACCTTTCACCTTTCACCTTTCACCTTTCACCTTTCACCTCAACAGCCTAATCCATCTTGACCGGGACCTTGGCCTTCAGGATGAACTTGCCGCCCTTCACCATGAGGAGGCTCAGCGGGCTCTTGATCGGCTCCCTGTTGGCCTGCATGCTGATGGTTCCGGAAACACCCTCGAATTTCTTGGTCTTTGCCAGGGCATCCTTGAAGACTTTGGGGTCGATGCTGTTGGCCCGCTTCATCGCATCGACAAGGAGCATGACCCCGTCGTATCCCTGGGCATCGAAGAGGCCCGGAAGCTCTCCGTTGTGCTTGGACTTGAAGGACTGAATAAACGCGGCAGTCTGCGGCGACGCCTGTTCAGTGGAGAAGCCAAGGG
>NZ_JBXKJL010000219.1:0-14697 GCF_056994735.1 Geomonas sp. | reverse complement strand
GTGCTCAAGGGGAAGCTTGACCTGCCCCTCGATGTCTATAACGGCATGGTGCCGACGGTGGCCAAGAATCTGACCAAGGGTGCCAGGGAGACCATCCACATGGTCGCCTTTACCCCGGGGCCAAGGGTTTTAGAGGTGGAGATGATCCCGTCGGGAGAGGAGAGGGTGCTGGTCGGGGATCTCAAGAAAAGCGCCCTTCACTACGTTCTGAAGCCCAGGCTCGGTATGCTGCTCAAGATCCCGGCGACGCTGCTCGGCAAAAACCCGCCTGACGATCATCTTTGGATCATTACGGCCGATGTCCCTGCCTTTGTGAAATTCGAGGGGCCCCTTTACAATGAGGGCCCCATCTGGCGGGTGGAGCTGACCAGCCCGGTCTGGCCGAAGTAGGGAAGAAGGACCTTGTCATGCCATTGACCCCGCAAAAACGAACCGTCCCCGAGTTCCTCGATCTTCCTTCCGATGCTTACGGGCTTGACGAACTGGATGGGACGCTGGCTGACATAAGGCTGGTTAACCGGTACTTGGGGGACCGGCGAGCCCTGCTGAAACACCTCTCGCGCCTGGCCGCCGGCTGTTCCGCGTTCACGGCACTCGATATCGCCACCGGTTCGGCTGATCTTCCCATGGCGATCGTCGACTATGCGCGGGAATCAGGGAAGAGCGTGGCCGTCACCGCGGTCGATATAAACGAGCATACGGTGGAGATCGCCCGCCGGGAGACGGTGGAGTATCCCGAGATCAAGCCGGAGGTGGGGGATGCTCTTAACCTTCCCTATCCCGACAAGAGCTTCGATTTCGTGATCTGCAGCAAGACCATGCACCACATGCCTGACCAGGAGGTCATCCGCCTGGCCAGCGAGATGTTGAGGCTGGCGAGGCGGGGCTTCCTGATCCTGGAGCTCAGGAGGAGCTGGATTGCCTACGCCCTGATCTCCCTCCTCACCAGGATCTTCACCACCAACCGCCTGACCCGCAACGACGGGCCCCTCTCGGTCCTGAAATCATTCACCCCCGCCGAACTGACAGTCCTGGTAGCCGAGGCCGGTGCGGTGCGTTTCACCGTCTCGCGGGAGCCATTCTGGCTCCTGGTAGTGGCAGGGGAGGTGTGATGCGCTTTTCCGTCGCCACCAACTTTAAAGCCGACCTGATCGAGGCCCTGGGAGGGTTTCCGGTCTCCGAACTTTTCGGCAAACTCCCAGCCGACAGCGTTGGCGGCGGGCGTGCCTCCTTCATGCTCTCCCCCCTCAAAGCGACGGAATTCGAAGCGCACGTGCGCCAGGCGTCGCGAAACGGGATCGGCTTCAACTACCTGGTGAACCCCGCCTGCATGGACAACGGAGAGTACACCCGGCGAGGCCAATCGGGACTCGAGAAACTGCTGGGGTTCGTGGAAGACTGCGGGGTTACCTCGGTCACGGTTTCCCTCCCTTTTCTGCTGCCGATCATCAAGCGGAGGCATCCTCGGCTCAAGGTACGTGTCGGCGTCTACGCCCGCGTCGACTGCGTAAGTAAGGCCCGGTTCTGGGAGGAAATGGGAGCGGATTGCATCACCCTGGAATCGATAGCGGTAAACCGGGACTTTCGGATGCTTCAGGCCGTCAGGCGGGCGGTGAAGCTGGAGCTTCAGCTGATCGCAAATTCCAATTGCCTTATATTCTGCCCTTTATCGGGGCAGCACATGGTGAACCTCTCGCACGCCTCCCAGAAGGGGCATCGAAGCGGAGGGTTCATGATCGACTACTGCGCGCTGAGGTGCTCCTTCGAGAAACTGCTCGATCCTTCCCACTACCTGCGCTCGGAATTCATCAGGCCCGAGGACCTGCAGGGCTACCTGGCAATGGGGTTCTCGTCGTTCAAGATTCTCGAAAGGGGCGCGCCGACGGCGGTGCTGGCAAAGCGGGTCCAGGCCTACACCGACGGGCGCTATGACGGCAACCTGCTCGATCTGATCCAGCCCTATGGGTACAAGGATCCGTCCAAGGGATCTTCGCCCGGCGCCAACCTCCGGATGATGCTGAAGTATTTCCTCAGGCCGGGCGTGGTGAAACCGTCGGGGCTGATGCGGCTGAAGGCGCTGGCGGAGAAGCGCGGGTTGATATCGGCCATGGAATGGGACCCGGTCTACATCGACAATAACCGGCTCGATGGCTTCCTGGACGGCATGCGGGAGATCAACTGCCGCGAGTCGGGCTGTGCGGAGTGCGGCTACTGCGGCCAGTGGACGAGGAGGGCGGTGCGGGTCGACGAGGCCTATCGAGCCGAGATGCTTGGACTGTATCAGGATGCGTTTGGAGAAATGTATTCGGGCGCGCTGTGGGGCGTCAGGACCGGGGGGTAGGGATGAAAGATGGACGCACCTATAACGGCGGGACTTCGAGTGATGGGGCATTTGTCGCCTCGATCGCTACCGTGGCGCCGCCTTTCAGCGCCGATCAAAAATTTGCCGCCGCACTCGTCAGGGATCACTTCCGTGACAGGTTGACCTCGAGAAGCCTCGGCTTGATCCGGGCGACCTTCATGCACCCGAGCATCAGGAAGAGGCACTTCGCGGTTGACGACCCGGCCTGCATAATGAACGAGACGCCGGACGAGCGCGTGGCGCGTTTCACGGAGCGGTCGATCGAGCTCTCGGCGCGGGCGGTGGTTAAGGCGCTGGACCAGGTCGGGATCGGTCCGGAGGAAGTCACCGGCCTGGTGGTCAATACCTGCACGGGATATATCTGCCCCGGCATCTCCACCTACCTGATCGAGCGCCTCGGCCTCTCGCGCAGCACCCGCGTCTATGACCTCGTCGGGAGCGGGTGCGGAGGGGCCATTCCGAACCTGCAGGTGGCGGAGTCGCTTTTGAAGAGCGAGGGCGGTATCGTGGTGAGCGTGGCCGTCGAGATCTGCAGCGCCGCCTTCCAGATGGATAACGACCTCAGCCTGATCCTCTCCAACGCCCTCTTCGGCGACGGTGCGGCCGCGGTGGTGCTGTGGAGAAAGCCGGTCGGGTTCGAGCTGGTGTCGTCGGCGGGGCGCTACGTGCCGGAGCAGCGGGATTCGATCAGGTTCGTCCACAAGAACGGGCAGCTCCACAACCAGCTTTCCACCGACCTGCCGGACCTGGTCAGGAAGGCGGCTGCCGGGGTCGTGGAGGACCTCCTGGGCAAGCACTCCTTGAACAGTGCCGATGTCGGCCAGTGGGCGCTGCATACGGGTGGGGAGAAGATCGTCAACGCGGTCCGTGACGAGATCGGCATCCCGGAGGAGCGGCTGTGGGCGACCCGGAAGGTGCTGGCGGAGTACGGCAACGTCTCTTCGCCGACAGTCTGGTTCGTGCTGAACGAGCTGTTGCAAAGCGGGATACGGCCGGGGCAGTGGTGCGTTCTGCTGGGATATGGCGCGGGGCTCTCGGCACATGCCTATCTGCTCAGGAAGACCTGAACCACGGGACCCTCTATTGAGGCTCTAGTCCCCCCTCCCCCTGAGGGAGGGGGGCAGGTGCCATTTCCTGAGCTGTTGCTGCGCGGGGATACGGCCAGTTAGGTCAACTGCGAATCCCCCCCGACCCCCCTTTGACAAGGGGGGAGACCGGAGGTTTCTCCCACTAAAAGGTGTGCCGCGAACGGAACTGATCTCCGGTGAAATAACCCCTTACCAGATCGAGGTTGTTAAGCATCACCTTCAATGCCGCCTTCTCTCTTCTCTTCACGAAGTAGTTTCCCATGAACATCCCCGGCCTGAAGAAGGCTTTCAGGTTTTCCCAGTTCATGATCCTGTTCAGCTCTTTTTGGGTCAGGTGACGGGTCCTCACGTTGCAGATGAACCCGGTATACCTGCTGAGGTCGTGGTTCGTCACCAGTCCCTCCTGCAGTAATTCCTCACGGATCCTGGTCCCCGGATACGGCGTCACGCACTGGACATAGGGTAGGTCGATCCTGAGGCTCTTGCAGGCGCGAAAGACCTCCCTGATGTCTTCCGCGTTGTCATCGGGATTGCCGATGATGAAGCCTCCCATCACCCCTATCCCGTGCTCCCGCAGTCGCCGTACCGCCTTTTCGGTCTTCTCCCTGATGTCTCCTTTTTGAAAGAGCGAGAGGTTCTTGGGGAGCACCGACTCGATTCCCAGGAAGACCATCCCGAAATTGGCCCGTGCCAGCGCCGGTATCAGTCCCGGGTCGGCCACGATCCCGGCAACAGAAGCCTGAACCAGGTATTCCATCGAGTCGAGCCCCTCTTCAACGATGGCTTCGGCTAGCTCCCTGAAACGCGTGGCATCGAGGGTGATATTGTCGTCCACCAGCAGGACGCTCTCTGTCCCTCGCCGCTTCAGCTCCTTCAGGTCCGTGATCACCCGCTCCTGTTCATGGCAGCGGAAGTTCGTGCCGTACATGCCGGTGATGGAGCAAAAGGTGCAGGACATGGTGCACCCCCGGGAGGTTTCGACGCAGTCGAGTTTCCTGCCCAGGTACCTGAAGTGATCGAGCACCCTGGCTTCCCTTTTGGGTAGCGGCAGTTTGGACATGTCGAGCAACCTCGCCTGCGGGTTGTGCCGGAAGACCCCGTGGTGACGCCATGAGAGGCTCGGTACCTCCCCCAGTTCCCGCTTTCCTTCGAGTGCCTCGATGAGGGCCCGGAATGCCTGTTCCCCTTCCCCCCTGATCAGGTAATCAAAAGGCGCCGCAACCGTGGCGGTCAGCTCTCGATAGGCGAGGGTCGCATGATAGCCACCCAGAACTATCTTTGCTTCCGGAACATGAGCTTGGCAGATCTCCATCACTGTCATAGCGCTCTGATACTGAAAGCTCATGCTGCTGATGCCGATGACTTCAGGCTCGAATGTCGACAGAAATGTCTTCAGCCACGGACCTATCTCTTTGTGAACCAGTACCAGGTCGACGATCCTCACATCGTGATCTGTCAGGACAGACGCCAATGAGCACAGCCCGAGGTTAGGAACCTTTATGATCCGGTCGAAGTTGTTGGCAGCATCAGGCATTGCCAGAAGCAGTATCTTCATTTCCTCTCCTTCTGAGAGTGGTGCCAATTGTTAAGAGTGAAATGAGAGTGCTCTAGGATTATAGGTGGCAATTCGGATTACGCAATCGGCTGTCTTTGTGGAGTCGGGGCAAGAGCAGGGTTTTGTGGGGGCAACGGGTAGACGCGGCCTCACGGCCGAGAATTTCTGCGGTTGTTCGCTGCCATCGGGTTTACAAGGGGGCCCGTAGCCGAGAAGAGAGCTGGACGGGGAAAAAGGGGGAGAGCCGGCCATGCCGCAGTTAAACGGTCGTTACCACCTTCGAGGCGACGTCGATGACGACGCCTATCGCCTTTACCGCGCTCTCGACCTTCTTCGAGACCTGCTTCAGACGAGGTATCTCTTTATCGATACTCTCGTCGATATCGTGGAGACGCCGCTGGTACGCCTGCAACTCGGCAATGTGCCGGTCCAGTTCGGTGACGAAGAGGTCCCCTTCCACCTCCTCAAGGCATTTCAAGAGTTCTTCCAGCGGCTTGACCGCGGCTTCGTCGGTGACCGTGGCGAGGGTGTCTGCTACCACCTTCTTCGTTTCGTTGACAACTTTTTCCGCCTTGAGCCGTACGTCGTCTAACATGGCAGTGTCCTCTCAATTGTTGTCGAGCTTCTTCAAACAGGGGCTTCATTTGCCTGGCAACGGGTAGCTTACCCGCTACTTGCCCCGCAGGAATTCGACCAGGAGCCGGACTCCGACGCCGGTAGCTCCCTTGGGGGTATAGGGGCGCGCCTTGTCGAGCCAGGCCGTGCCGGCAATGTCGAGATGGACCCAGCGGGTGTTGCCGACGAACTGCTTGAGGAACCATCCTGCCCTGATGGCGCCGCCGTGGCGGGTGCTGGCCGAGTTCTTGAGATCCGCGATATCACTTTTCATGGCCTCGCCGTACTCGTCCCAAACCGGCAGCTCCCAGATCCGTTCCCCGCACCTCTCACCCGCCCGTTTCAAATCCTCGATCAGCCGCCGGTCATTGCCTACCAGCCCGCTGGCCTCATGCCCCAGCGCCACCACGCAGGCACCGGTTAGAGTCGCGACGTCGATGACGGCGGCGGGCTTGTAATGGGTGCAGGCGTAATGCAGGGCGTCGCACAGCACCAGGCGGCCCTCGGCATCGGTATTGGTGATCTCGATGGTGGTGCCGGACATGGAGGTGATGACGTCGCCCGGCTTGTAGGCCTTGCTGCCGGGCATGTTCTCGGCAGCCGGGATGATCCCTACCAGGTTCACCGGCAGTTTCATTCCGGCCGCAGTCTCGAATACGCCCAACACCGCCGCTGCCCCGGCCATGTCCGTCTTCATGGCCTCCATTCCTGCCCCGGGTTTGAGCGAAATGCCGCCGGTGTCGAAGGTGATTCCCTTGCCCACCATTATGGTCGGACGTTCCCTCTCCCCGGCGCCGTGATATTCCAGCACGATCAGGCGCGGAGGTTGGGCCGATCCCTGCCCCACGGCCAGGAGTGCATTCATCCCGAGTTGCTCAAGGTACTCCTTGTCAAGCACCAGGCAGGTCAGGGACCGGCGCGCCGCCAGTTCGTGTGCGGTCAGGGCGAGGTAGCCGGTGGTGGCGACGTTGCCAGGCTGCGAAACGAGGTCCCGCGCCAGGTTCACGCCGTCGCAGATCGCCTCCACCAGCTCCACCCGCGCCTGGGCATTGCCAATGTCACCTTCATCGGTCAGCAGCACCGTCATCTGCTCGAACTGAAAGCGTTGATCCTTGTCCTTGGTCTTGTACTGGTCGAAGCTGTAGCCGGCCAGGAGAGCTCCCTCACAACTGGCCTCCAGCGCCCAATCGCCGCTGCCGGCCAGATGCAGCGCCGAGGAGAATGAGGCCACCCGCGCACCCCGCAATGCCTGGACCGCATGCCCCGCAGCCTGTCGCAGACGCTCGGCATCGAGCTCCGCCTTCTTTCCCACCCCGACCAGCAGCAGGCTTTCAGCGGCCAGTTTTCCGAAGGTGGGGATCAGCCGGGTGGTGCCGGTCTTGCCGGTGAACTCCCTGTCTTCAAAAAGCCGCTTGAGGAAACCATCGAGGGCTTTGTCGCATGAGGTAAAGAGGTCATCCCTGTCGTCTTCGAAACATGCAACGACAAGGGCGTGGGTGGTGTGGGCCAGAGGGGAAGCGGGCGCGGTCAGTATCTTCATCGTCATCTCACCTGTTTCAGTCAAATTTGCATTTAATCTTCCACATCTAATATAAAGACAGTTCCTTTATTGGCAAGTCTCTTTTTCACTTGAAAGAAAGAAGATCTTGAAAAGTTTAATTTACTATCTGTTCATGAAAATTTTACCATCAGGAGTCATCGACTCATCGAATGCTGGATGTGAAAAGGTTTGAGTCGTGAGGGGTTACTCATGGTTTGACTCGGCATTGTTACAGCAACAGCTGGAGTCGCTTTTTTTAGGAATATGACGAAAATACCGATACTTCCGTAACTGTGACCTGCGTCACTTACAGGATTATCTCCGTGACATATTCTCGGTCCAGTCTTGCGGTAGAGATGCTAGAACCGGAATTGCCAGGAGGGTGCTGTTAGATGGTTTTGCGTAGAGTCGTTCCCATTGTCACAGTGATGGCCTTAATTTCTTCATCTCCCCTCTTCGCTAAAGATGGCGGCGCTCTCCGGCAGTCTCCAACTTCCGCAGTGGAGATATCATCGACCTCGATACAGCAGGCCAGCCCCGAGGCAGTGTGCCAGCTGAAAGTAAAGGAAAGGTACGAGTACTATGACATTGACGGCTCGACCGTCAGTGACTTGCAGAGACAGATGAAGCACAACGGGACCAAGTGGGACGACGGTAAGACCTATGCCGCTCTTACCACCTGGAATCTCAACTTCCGCTATGACCTGTCGGAGGACGATGGCAGGTGTTCGATCAAGTCGGTAAGGACCGACGTCGACATCGTCTATCACCTGCCGCGCAGGGTAACCGCGTCCGGTTCCGATTTCACCCCTGCCTGGGAAAAATACATGGCCCACCTCAAGAAGCACGAGTTCGGGCACAAGGATATAACCGTCAAGGCTGCGGGAGAGATCAACGAAGTACTGGCTTCGCTCCCGGCCTTCGCCAACTCCGACGAACTGGAGCAGGAGGCGAAACGGCGGACCGACGAAAAATTACGGGAGCTGAGGGAGCTTCAGCTGGCCTACGACAATGAAACGAGGCACGGCGAGACTCAAGGGGCGATCCTCGCTGCCCAATAATCACCGCTGCTTTAAAATGTTCCAGACAAAGAAAAAGCCCTCCGGGAACGATAGCCGGGAGGGCTTTTTTGCTTACGACTTTTGTGCGGCTACACAGCCAACTCTTGCAACCGCTGCAAAGTGTCCGGGAATTTTCGCACCAGCATGATAAGTGCCGCAGCCTGATCGTTCGGCTTGGTTCGCCCCTGTTCCCACTTCTCCAATGTCCGCGGGGAAACGTGCAACTGATGGGCGAAGACCGGTCTTGAAAGACGGAGGTGCTCTCTTGTCTCGCGGATAATTTCCGGCGTCACCTCGATTTTCCCGGTAGGCTCTGCACTGTATGTTCTCAGCGTGATCTTGCCTTCACGCCAATCGGTTATATCTTCAAGGGCTCCCGCCAACTCATCAAACAGCCTTGGCTTCTGTTCCGACTTTGACATTGCTACCACCTTTCAACCCATTTCCTCAGCATCTTGTACTCATCAACGGAGAGATCTTCAAATTCATTCTTCAGATATATTGTCAGAAGATATATATGACGGTCTCGTACGTGCCAAAAATAAATGATCCGTAAGCCACCGCGCTTGCCACTTCCTTTTAATTTCCAACGTATCTTCCTGATCCCGCCCGTATCTTTGATGACATTGCCGGCATCTGGGTTTTGGAGTAGATAGTTCTGAAACTGCCGGAACTCTTCTTCATGCAGGTACCTTTGCCATCTGTTGGTGAAGGATTTGGCTTCTATGAAGATGACCTTCATAATATACCCTTCCAGCGTACAGTAGGCAATTGAAACTTGTGCTGCTACAGCCTTCGTTGCAGCTTACGGTAGCCAACTCCCAGGGCGCAGGCTTGGTTCTTCATGCCGGTGCTCCTGTTGATTCTTCCTCCGGCTGGTAACCCGTCCCCCTCCTGTCCTCCCCCTTGAAGGGGGAGGGACGCGGAAGGAGCGCGACGCCAGAAATTACACAGCGGTGAGGAATTCATCGGGCGCGAGGCTCGTGGCCAGCATGACCATGTTGATGTCCCTGTGGTCGTTCCAGGTACCGGTCTCCTGGTTGGTCGGATCCAGCCAGAACTGGTCTATCCTTTCAGCCAGCGGCAGATATCGACCGATCGCTTCGAACCGCTCCCGCAGGGAGCTGACGTTTTCCCCGAAGGACGCGGCATGCTGCTCGATCAGCGACGGCAGATGCTCCACTCCCTTGATGCCTATCGACATCCCCAGTTCCCTGAAGGCCAGCCGGAATCTTCCCGACAGCTCCAGCTGCCGCCCGGTCGAGACTGTCTCCAGACCAAAAGACGCCGCCTCCAGCACTTCCCGCAACAGGCCCGTTCCCGCCAGTTCACCCTGCGGCATGAGCTGTGCGATGCGCGAGGCATCACAGAGGAGTCCGCCGATGCCGAGGGTGTCGTCGGTTGCCCAGTCCCTGTCGCGGCACATGAGGCCCAGTTCCTCGATCTCGGTCTTGAGCGCGGGGAAGCTCGTGCCACCGGATCTCCTGGCGGCGGCCTGCAGTTCGCTGCAGGTAACCAGACCGTCCAGCGGGTCATGCTGCCCCATGGACTGGGCCTCCGGGCGGCTCAGGTCGATGCTCATCTTCCAGTACAGCCGCTTCTGATCCTCGGTCGGTGGCGTGTAGCTGAAGGCGGCATGAGCCGCCTGTGCCAGCTCGATGGCCCAGCCGAGGTAGGTGGCATCGCCGGTGGCGCGGGTAACGCAGTGGAGCGCGTGCATCCACTTGGTCAGGTAGTGGTAATATTGACCGTCGCGGTCCCATTCCAGGCGCTCGTCCGGAAACTCGTCCGGCGTGCGCTCGTTCAGGCGCTTGCCGATCCTCAACCCTCCCCGCGTCGGGTGGAGCTTCCCCTCCTCCTCGTTTAGGCCGCTGATCCAGCCGGTGCGTTGGGAATCGTGGCGGTGGCGTCCCAGGACATTATGCACCTGGTCGACCAGCCGCAGCGCCAGATCCCGCCACCTGTCCTCGCCGCTCTGCCGGTACAGTTCGAGATAGTTGCAGACGGCGAAGGCGTCGGTCCAGAGGTAGCGCCGGGGGGCATTGCCACCATCGAGCCCCGTTACCTTGGCGAAGTGCAGCATGATCTCTTTGACGATGTCGATATTCCGGTTCATGGCGTTCTCCTTGTAAAGTCGAAGAGCTTTATAAAGGAATTAATCGGGTTTTCCCGTCAGGTACCTGTTCTCCGGCGGCCAGATGTTCATGACCTGGCGCATGATCGCAATTTCGCCGATATGGTAGGCGTTGTGGTCGGCGGCGGTCAGCACCTCCCTCAAGATGGTGTAGCTCCTTGCATGCGGGATCGGCGCCAGCAGGTCGGTTGACTCATCCCGGACCAGGGCCATCAGCTCCTCGAGGTCTTTTCTGAACCCTTCGCAGCTCTTGTGCCACCCCGCCTCGTCGGTCTTCTGTTCGGGATCCGGGCGGTAACCCTGGGGGTATTCGGGGGAGATGTGATCGGGGTTCCTGATGAACTGCAGGATGTCCCACTGGGCGATGCGCAGGTGCTCCACGAAGTGCCAGAAGGCATACGGCGTGTTCGGCGGCCTCCTGTTGATGAAATCAACGGGGAAGTCAGCCACTGCCTCATCGAAGCTCATGTGGGCGTTGGCGCCCTGTAGCACCGCCAGGAGCTCGCTTCTCATGACCTTGTCCGGTCTCATGCGCATCCCTCCTCACCAGGCGTGGTTCTTTTCCTCCTAACTCTACTGTCGATGGGTCTAATTGCAAAGGAAACGGCACCTTTTTCACTTCCTCCCCGGCCGCCGTCGAATTGACGCTCACCCGTCATAAACTATAATTCACTGATATTTTTTTGGGATCATGCCTTTAAGGAGAAGCCATGGACTCGTTCTTCGCCTCGCCCGAGATGCCGATCTGCCGACACTTTCGCGAAGCCTGTTCCGGCACCGGTTCCACCATCATCCGTCGTCCGCTCGGAAAAGATCCTGTTCGCGACTTCGCCCGCTGCACGGCTTCCGGCCTTTTGTCGGCACCGCGGCGGATGGAGTCACGGTTCCTCTACGACGCGCAAGGGAGCGCTCTCTTTGACCGCATAACCCAGCAGCCCGAGTACTATCTCACCCGTACCGAGACCTCGATCCTCGCGGCCAACGCCTCGCGCATCAGGGGGGTAACGGGGCCGGTGCGGCTGGTGGAACTCGGCTCCGGCAATGCCACCAAGACCGACATCCTGCTTAACGCCTGGCTTGACCGTGCCCGCACTACCTGCTATGTCCCGGTCGATGTCAGCGAGAGCGCCCTGGACGGCGCCTGCACCAGGATCGGGCAGAAGTTTCCCCAGGTCAGGGTCATCGGCGTGAACAGCGAATACCAGGACGCCTTCCCCCTCTTCTCGCAGCTCTCCCCTGCACTGGTCCTCTTCCTGGGAAGTTCCATCGGCAACTTCACGGTGCCCGAGATGTCCAGTTTCCTCACCTCCGTGGCGGCTGCGATGGAGCCCGCGGATTATTTCCTGCTCGGAATCGACCTGGTGAAGGATGTGAAGCTCCTGGAGTCGGCCTATAACGACGCGGCGGGAGTGACCGCCAGCTTCACCCGCAACCTCTTTGCCCGCATGAACCGGGAGCTGGGCTGTTCGATCGAGATCGACTCCATCGAGCACATCGCCGAGTACCACGCCGAAAAGGAGCAGATAGAAACCTTCGCCTACTTCACCAAGCAGCAGGCCCTGTTCCTCGCGCCGATCGAGAGGCACCTGATGATTCCGCAGGGGGACCTGGTGCAGGTCGAGATCAGCAGGAAGTTCCGCCTGGAGCAGTTCATCCCCTACCTCGAGAAGTTCGGATTCATCACGGAGCAGGTCTTCACCGACCAGCGGGACTGGTTCGCCCTGCTCCTGCTGCGCCGCAGGGCAGGGTATCTGCCGCGGGTCAACGGGAGGGGGTGATGGAGAGCTCAGGCTGCGAAAAGCGCAATGGCCTTTGCGGGATCTGTCCCGCCGGATGTTTCGTCACCGCTACCCTCGACAATGGACGGCTGGTGCGGGTGGAGCCGAGGGAAGACCACCCGTTGGGGATGCTCTGCCGGATCGGGCTCCACTCCCCGCAGGTGGTCCACGACCCGGACCGGCTCCTGTATCCGCTGCGCCGCACCGGGCCCAAAGGGGGCTATGACTTCGAGCGCATCTCCTGGGACGAGGCCCTCGACACGGTGGCGGCACGTTTCCGGCAGCTCAAGGAAGAGTCCGGGCCCGAGACGCTGGCGATCTACACCGGGCGCGGCAGCTTCGACCTGGCCCTTTGCGACATCTTCCAGCCCGCCGATGCCGCCGTATCCTCGGCCTCAAGCGTCCTTTTCCCCTTCGGATCCCCCAATACCCTCGGCGTCGGCGCGCTCTGTTACGTATCGTTCGCCATGATCGCACCTCATGTGACCATGGGGGAGATGCTGATCACCATGGAGACCGACCTGGAGCAGGCGGAACTGATCGTGATCTGGGGGGCGAATCCGGCCACCGACTCTCCGCCGCTGACCCACAACCAGATCCTCCAGGCGAGGAGGCGGGGCGCGAAGGTCATCGCCATCGACCCGCGCCGCAGCGAAACCGCCCGTGAGGCCGAGGCCAGGTGGATCCCCGTCAGGCCCGGCACGGATGGGGCGCTGGCGCTGGCTCTCATCGGCGTGCTGGTGGAGGAGGAGCTTTACGACGAGCGGTTCGCCCGGGAGTGGACGGTCGGCTTCGATGAACTGTGCCAGCTGGTCCAACATTACCGGCCGGAGGTCGCGGAGCAGATAACCGGAGTTCCGGCGGAGACGGTACGGGAGCTGGCGCGGGAGCTGGCTTCGGCGCGGGGAGCCTCCCCGGTGATGTACACGGGGCTCGAATATTCGGACAGCGGGGTGCAGGCAATCCGCGCGGTATTCACCCTCTTCGCGCTGGCGGGGCAGCTCGATGTCCCCGGCGGGCTCCTCTTCCGAATGAAGGAGAACATCTTCCCCCAGAACCGCTCCCGGCTGGTGCCCAATCCCGACCTGAAGAAGGCCTTGGGGCGCGACCGCTTCCCGGTCTACTCCTCCTACCGCGGCGAGTCCCACGCCTCGATCCTCCCGGAGGCGGTGCTGGAGGGGAAACCATACCGGATCCGCGGCCTCACCATCCTGGGCGGGTCGATGATCACCGCCTGGCCCGATCCCGCCCTCTGGCGAAGGACCTTCGAAGCCCTCGACTTCATGGTCTCCATCAACCGCTACCAAACCGCCGACTCCGCCTATGCCGACATCGTCCTCCCCGCCACCACCTATTACGAGAACGTCTCGTTCATGAGATACGGCCCGCTCTTCAAGATCCGGGAGCGGCTGGTGGAGCCTCAGGGCGAGGCCCGCAACGACTTCTTCATCCAGGCGGAACTGGCCAGGCGCCTGGGATACGGGCACCTCTATCCCCAGAGCGAGGAGGAGATGCTCCGCTTCGCCCTGGAGGGGACGGGCTTCACCCTTGAAGAGGTACGGGCGGCGGGGGGCGAGGCGCGGGTGCCGACGGTGATGATGCAGTACAGGAAGTGGGAGAAGGGGCTTCTGCGTTCCGACGGCAAGCCCGGCTTCAACACCCCCAGCGGGAAGTTCGAGATAGCGTCGTCGATCCTGGCCGAACATGGCTACGACCCGTTGCCGGTCTACACGGAGCCGGGCGAGGGGCCGCTGGCCGACCCGGCTCTGGCCAAGGATTATCCCCTCGTTTTCAACTCCGGCACCCGGACCGTCCACGATTTCCGCACCCAGCATCACGGGGTACCGGACCTCAGTGATCCGCACCGGGAACCGCCGGTCACCATGAACCGGGAGGACGCCAAGGCACTGGGGATTTCCGAGGGGGACCGGGTCCGGGTGGAGACGCCGCGGGGCAGGGCGCCATTCTACGCCCGATTGACGGACGACATGGTGCGCGGCGCCATCGATGCCGCGATGGGGGGCGGAGGTCCCCTGGGCTCCGAGGCCTGGCGGCAGTGCAATGTGAACGAGCTTACCGATCCCCGCCGCTACGACGTCATCTCCGGCTTTCCCGTCTACAAGACCCTCCTCTGCCGGGTGGTGAAAGATACCGGGGGGCTATCACCTGGCGGATCTGACCGGCGACAAGGAGCGAATAGCGAAGATGCTATAAGTCCTCCTTTGACAAAGGGGGATTCAGGGGGATTTGCCCCAGGCCGTGAGCCTTTGGAGCCTGCATCGCAGTGCGGTGTGCCCGCCGGCTCCGCCCCTTCCGTCTCTTTCTCCCGCCGGGTCTACCTGGACCACAACGCCACCACCGCGGTGGCACCCGAAGTACGGGAGGCGAAGCTGCCGTTTCACGGAGAGGACTGTGGGAACCCCTCCAGCATCCACGGTTTCGGGAGCAAGGCCAAGAGCGCCCTGGAGGCCGCCCGGCGGGTCATCGCGCAAGGCCTGAACTGCACCGCGCGCCGCATCGTCTTTACCGGAGGGGGATCCGAGGCCGACAACCTGGCGCTCAGG
>NZ_JBXKJL010000218.1:0-3520 GCF_056994735.1 Geomonas sp. | reverse complement strand
CGGTAAGGAGAGCAATCGGCCTTTTATATTGACTTGGTTACCGAGAGTAAGTATTTATCGAAAGGTTTGACTAATTCATCTGCAGGGGGCTCGGTTGGGATATAGGAACCTTCAATCTTGTGTAGCCGATCTTGAACGCACCGGCGCCTTGATAAGAATAGACCAGGAAGTCTCCGGCAACCTGGAGATAGGCTCGATCCAGCGACGTGTCTACCAGGCCGGGGGACCGGCTCTCCTCTTCACCAGGGTGAAGGGATGCTCTTTCCCGATGCTGGGCAACCTCTTCGGCACCCTGGAGCGAACCAGGTATATCTTCCGGGACACCCTGAAGGCCGTCGAACGCCTGGTGCAGCTGAAGATAGACCCCAGGTCGCTGCTGAAGGAACCGGCCTCGCTCTTCACCGCTGTGCCCGCCGCCTGGCACCTCTTGCCCAAGACCGTTGAGGATGGACCTGTCCTGGGTAACAGGACCACCATCGAAAAACTCCCCCAGCTGAAATCGTGGCCCGATGACGGCGGGGCTTTCATCACGTTGCCGCAGGTCTACTCGGAGAGCGTCCTTCACCCGGGGCTGCGTCATGCGAACCTCGGGATGTACCGCGTGCAGCTCTCCGGCGGACAGTACGCACCTAACGCCGAGGTCGGCGTCCACTACCAGATCCACCGCGGGATCGGATTCCACCACGCGGAGGCTCTGGATCGGGGGGCTCCCTTCAAGGTCAACATCTTCGTCGGGGGAGCTCCGGCCATGACGGTAGCCGCGGTGATGCCCCTTCCGGAGGGGATGCCCGAGATCTCCTTCGCCGGGCTCCTGGCCGGTCATCGCATCGAGATGGTCACGCGCCCTGATTCGCTGCCGATTCCGGCCGAGGCGGATTTCTGCATCACCGGGACTATCGATCCGCAAAGGACGCTGCCCGAGGGGCCGTTCGGCGACCATTTCGGTTATTACAGCCTGGCTCACGATTTCCCGGTGCTGAAGGTCGAGGAGGTCTTTCATCGTGACGGCGCAATCTGGCCCTTCACCACGGTAGGGCGGCCGCCGCAGGAGGATACCTCCTTCGGGGCCTTCATTCATGAGCTGACCGGCCCTCTTATTCCGACAGTGGTCCCCGGGGTCCGTGCCGTGCATGCAGTCGATGCGGCCGGCGTTCATCCGCTCCTTTTGGCGGTGGGGAGCGAGCGTTATGTCCCGTACGGGGAGCGGCGGACGCCGCAGGAGCTCCTGACCATCGCCAATGCCATCCTGGGTCAGGGGCAGCTCTCGCTTGCCAAGTACCTGATGATCGCTTCCCATGAGGATGCGCCGCAGCTGGACATTCATGATATTCCCGCCTTCTTGGGGCACGTGCTGGAGCGGATCGATTTCCGCCGCGACCTGCATTTCCAGACCGCCACGACTATGGATACCCTCGACTATTCGGGTGGCGCCCTCAACAGCGGCTCCAAAGTTGTTTTTGCCGCCATCGGAGAAAAGCGCCGGACGCTCGGTACGGAGATCCCCTCGCAGTTCAGGCTGCCGGATGGCTTCTCCGCCCCCGCGGTCTGCCTCCCCGGCATCGTCGCGGTGCAGGGCCCGCCCTGCCTGGTCCGCAAGGGAGAGGCCGACCCGCAGATGGAGAGCCTTTGCCGGTGCCTGGAAGGGGTGGGAGCCCTGGACTCTCTGCCGCTGATAGTTGTCTGTGATGACAGCAGGTTTGCCGCGGCCACCCTCAACAATTTCCTCTGGGTGACCTTCACCCGCTCCGATCCGGCAGCCGACATCTACGGCGTCGGCGCGTCCATGAGCTGCAAGCAGTGGGGGTGCGAAGGACCGCTGATCATCGACGCGCGTGTCAAGCCGCACCATGCGCCGCCTCTGATCGAGGATCCGGCCGTGGAGCGCAGGGTTGATCGGCTTGCCGCCCCCGGTGGCCCGCTGCACGGGCTGTATTGAGTACAGAATTGGGGGCGAATCATCATTCGCCCGCAGATTTATGAGAAACGAGAGGTCGTAGTGGCAAAAGAGAGGCTCGACAAGCTCGTCATGGAGCGGGGGCTGGCTCCTTCACGGGAGCGGGCGAAGGCATTGATCATGGCGGGGCAGGTAGTGGTGGGAGATCACCTGGCGGACAAGGCGGGGCTGATGGTGGACGTCGAGGCGGAGATCCGCCTGAAGGGCGAGCCTCTGCCTTACGTCAGCCGCGGAGGACTCAAACTCGCCAAGGGGCTCGATGCCTTCGCACTAAATGTCGAAGGACTTCTGGCCATGGATGTCGGTGCCTCCACTGGCGGATTCACCGACTGCCTGCTGCAGAGGGGCGCTCGCGGGGTGATCGCCGTCGATGTCGGCTACGGCCAGCTGGCCTGGAAGCTGCGCGAGGACCCGAGGGTCGTGAACCTCGAGAAGACCAATATCCGTTATCTGGAACCGGAGGGGCTTCCTGAAGTCCCCGACATCGCGGTTATAGATGCCTCTTTCATTTCGCTCGATAAGGTGCTTCCCCAGACGCTTCGCCTGATCAAGGACGGCGGGACCATCGTCGCCCTGATCAAGCCGCAGTTCGAGGTGGGACGCGGGCAGGTGGGGAAGGGGGGCGTGGTGCGGGACGAGAAGAAGCACCAGGAAGTGGTGGCCTCCATCACGGCGCTTGCCGAGACCCTCGGGCTCCTGGTACTGGATGTCTGTGAATCTCCCATCCTCGGACCAAAGGGGAACAAGGAATTTCTGATCCATCTTCGGAAAAAAGTTGTAGACTAGCTAGCTGTTGGCAAGGACAAGGGGCGGGCTTCGGGCAGTGCCGAAGGTTTCCCGCACTCCCTTGCCTCCTCCCTCCAGGGGGAATTTGATTATGAGTCGTAAAGATCATTAAAGGAGGGGTTATATGTCTGACTGTCTGTTCTGCAAAATGGCGGATGGCACCATCCCGGTCAGGAAGGTTTACGAGGATGATGCCCTCTTTGCCATCGAGGACATCAATCCTGTGGCGCCGATCCATATCCTGATCATTCCGAAGAAGCACGTGGCGAACGCCTTGGAGTTGTCGCCGGAGAACGATCAGCTGATCGGAAGCGTTCACCGCGTGGCGGCGTCGCTTGCCCGTGAGCGCGGAGTGGCGGAGGATGGCTTCCGCCTGGTAAACAACACCAATCACAATGCCGGCCAATCGGTGTTCCATATTCACTTTCACCTCCTCGCCGGTCGCAAGTTCGCCTGGCCTCCAGGGTAGAACTCCCTCTCCCTCCGGGCGGGGGGGTGGTGAGGGCTTGCGGCACCCGCGGAGAGGGAGCATCCTCGTCCAGGCTCGGCAGGCTTCGCCTGAGGTTATCTACGTCGTGTACCGGTACTTTCACAGCAGCTGATGTTCCTTTGGAAGGAGAAAGAAATGAAGAAACTGCTTTTCGCGTTGCTCCTGCTTTACCCGCTGTCAGCCTTGGCCCAGACCTATGAATGGACCGATAAGCAAGGCGCGGTCCATTTCACCGACGACCTCGGGAAGGTTCCCGGCAAATACCGGAAAAAGGTCAAGGTACTGGGGGG
>NZ_JBXKJL010000217.1:0-59386 GCF_056994735.1 Geomonas sp. | reverse complement strand
CACGCGGGAGCCGACGTCTTCGTGGCCGGCAGCGCCGTATTCAACACCCCCGACTATGCGGCAACCATCGCGGAGTTGAAGAAAAGGGCAAAGGAACCGGTACTCTGACCGAGGCGAAAGATCCCTTCCCGGAGGAGGAGATGGCCGATCCTCTTGAAATGAAGGAGAAGATTCGGGCTGCGCTGGCTTTGCGCAAGCGGGTCCCGCTGGAGGCCGGCCCGGTCCCCGCGGCAGTGCTGGTCCCGCTTTTCGTCAAGGACAGGGAATACCACATCCTCTTCACCAAGCGCACATCTCATCTTACCCACCACAGCGGCGAGATTTCCTTCCCCGGAGGGGTCTGTGATCCGGGGGATATCGACAGTGCCGATACGGCCCTGCGCGAGACCTGGGAGGAAGTCGGCATCGTACCCGCTGACGTCGAGGTCTTGGGTGAGCTCGATGACTGCCGTTCGATCCACAACTACCTGGTCACCCCTGTCGTCGGCGTCTTCCCCGAGGGATATGGGCTGACCGTCAACGATGCGGAGATTGAGCGGCTGATAGAGGTGCCGCTCTCGCATTTTGCCAAGCCCGGGGTTTTCAGGGTGGAGCACTGGGAGTGGCAGGGGAAGCTGCGGCCGGTCTATTTCTACCAGCACGGCGAGGACGAGATATGGGGGCTGACGGGGAGGATATTGAAGAACTTCCTGGATGTGCTCGATGCAACAGAGGCGCCGCCGGAGAAGGGCGCCGGCGAACCGGGCGACATGGCGTAACCAAACCTCCCTCTCCCTCCGGAAGTCGGTGGACGTTGCGTCCCCCCCTTGTCAAAGGGGGGACAGGGGGGATTTGCCGTGTGAGCAGCATCGTTGCTGCGGTTCGCGCCCGGAAGGGCGCTCCTACGAAAGGGAGAGCCGGTACCGCATGGCTTGCGTCCCCCTTGACATTCAATACAGCTACTCTCCCGGAGAGGGCATTGACGGCGGCCTTGCTGCAAGGTTCAGCCCAAAATTTAGGGCGCAGGAAATTTCCGAGGTCAAAATAATCGGAATCTGGTAAGATGGCACTCGCTTAACTTCGTCAGCAGCGGTTCTCCCTTGTCGTTCCATGAAATTCAATATCCATGCGGCATGAAAAGGAGGTAAATCGTGAAAGTATTGGTCACAGGCGCGGCCGGGTTCATCGGGTTCCACCTGTCGAAGAGGCTCCTCGCCCAGGGGGTCACCGTGGTGGGCCTCGACAACCTCAACGATTACTATGACGTGAACCTGAAGAAGGCGCGGCTGGAGCAGCTGCTGCCGGCGCCCGGTTTTACCTTCAAGAAGCTGGAGCTCTCCGACCGTGAGGGGATGGCCCGGCTCTTCGCCGGGGAAGGGTTCGAGATCGTGGTCAACCTGGCTGCCCAGGCGGGTGTGCGCTACTCGCTGGTGAACCCGTATGCCTACACGGAGAGCAATATAGAGGGCTTCATCAACATCCTGGAGGGGTGCCGTCACAACGCCGTGAAGCACCTGGTATACGCCTCCTCGAGTTCGGTCTACGGGGCCAATACGGAGATGCCGTTCTCGGTTCACCACAACGTGGACCACCCGGTGTCCCTTTACGCCGCGACCAAGAAGGCCAACGAGCTGATGGCCCATACCTACTCGAGCCTCTACGGCATCCCGACCACCGGGCTGCGCTTCTTCACGGTCTACGGGCCGTGGGGGAGGCCCGACATGGCCCTTTTCCTCTTCACCCGGGCCATCCTGGAAGGGCGCGCCATCGACGTCTTCAACTACGGCAAGATGAAGCGCGACTTCACCTTCATCGATGACATCGTGGAGGGGGTAGCGAGGGTGATGGAGCGCATTCCCGCAGGGAACCCCCAGTGGAGCGGCGAAAGTCCCGACCCGGGGACCAGCTACGCTCCCTACAAGATCTACAATATCGGCAACAACTCTCCGGTCGAGTTGGTCCACTTCATCGAGGTACTGGAGAAGTCGCTGGGGGTGGAGGCCAAGAAGAATCTCCTCCCCATCCAGCCTGGTGACGTTCCGGCGACCTACGCCGACGTGGACGACCTGATGCGGGACGTGGGCTTCAAGCCGGCAACCGCGATCGAGGACGGCGTCGCCAGGTTTGTCGAGTGGTACCGCGGGTACTACCGCGTCTGATCAAGGCACTCAAACCCCGGTTTTCCCCCCTCCCCTTCGAGGGGAGGGTCAGGGTGGGGATGGGGTGAAATAGATGTACAGAGTAACTATCTTCTTCTGCAACTAAGGAACAGGTGTATATGGGTGGAGGTGTGGTTTCGTCGTCGGTGCGGCAGCTGAAAGGTTTCAGTGCGTTTGTACTGCGTTACGCCGGTTTCTGGGTCCTGTACTTCCTGCTGTGCCGGCTCGCTTTCGTCAGCTACCACGGCTCCAAACTCGCCGGCTTCCGCGCCCCCACCCTCGCCGGCATCTTCGGTTTCGGCGCCTATGCCGACCTCTCGGCTTCCTGCTATCTGCTGGTCATACCGTATTTCATCTGGTTCGCCAATTCGCTCTTCCCCTTCCGCATCTCGAAGGTGCTGATCAGGTGGTACAGCTACCTCTTCATAGTGGTCGGCGCCGTGATCAGCGTGGCCGACCTGCAGGTCTACCAGGAGTGGGGGACCAAGCTCAACGCCCAGGCGCTGGCCTACCTCCGCTATCCCCAGGAGGCTTTCGCCTCCGCCGCGTCCTCTCCGCTCCTGCTGCTCTTCGCCGTGGCCGCGGTGCTCGCCGGGATCGGCATCTTCCTGTACGGCGCGATCTGCCGGGACTTGCCGGCCGAGGACCGTCCCGACCGGGGGGTGCTGCGCTTTCCCCTCTTCGTGCTCTTCGCCGGCCTGATCTTCCTGGGGATCCGCGGCAGCGTCGGTGTCGCTGCCATGAACCCGAGCTTCGTCTACTTCTCCCAGAAGCCGTTCGCCAACCATGCAGCCCTGAACGCCAGCTGGAACCTCGTCTACGACGTAAAGTACTATTTCCGGCAAAAGCGTAACAACTACGTCTATATGGCCGACGTCGAGGCGCAGCGCCGTGTGGAGCGCCTCTTCGGCAGGGAAGCCCATAACGACACCGAAGAGATCCTGACCACCAAGCGGCCGAACATCGTGCTCTTCTTGCTGGAGAGCTGGACCGCCGACGTCATCGAGGCTCTGGGCGCGGAGAAGGGGATTACCCCCTTCTTCGAGGAACTCACCAAGGATGGCCTTCTCTTCACCGACTTCTACGCCAACGGCTACCGCAGTTCCTTCGGCGTCCCGGCAGTGCTGGCGGGATATCCTTCCACCCCGGAAGGGACCATCCTGAGCCACCCCCTGAAGATGGAGCGGCTGCCGACCCTCGGGGGGAGCCTGAAGAAGGCCGGATACGCTACCCAGTTCCACTACGGCGGCGACGACCGCTTCGACGACATGATCGCCTTCTTCCGCCACTCCGGGTTCGACAAGATAGTCGACCGCGAGGCCTTCGACAAGAAGGACATGAACTCCAAATGGGGTGCGCAGGACCATGTCCTCTTCAACCGGGTGATCGACGACCTGAAAGGGGAGAGGACGCCGTTTTTCAGCGCCATGTTCACCCTGAGCAGCCACGAACCTTTCGAGGTGCCGATGGAGCCGGTCTATCGGGAAGGGAACTCGGCGGCGCTCTTCAAGAATGCGGTTCTCTACAGCGATCGCAGCCTGAAGGGCTTCTTCGAGCGGGCCAGAAAGGAGGCGTGGTACAAAAATACCCTGTTCGTCTTTGTTGCCGATCACGGCCACCCCCTCCCGCTGAACCGCCCGAACGATTTCATGACAGAGCGCTACCGCATCCCGCTCCTCCTTTACGGGGAGGTCCTCAAGAAGGAGTACCGCGGCCGGCGTAACCCCGTCACTGCGTCACAGGCGGACATCGCCTCGACCATCCTGGCCCAGCTGGGGCTCCCTTATGGCGAGTTCGAGTGGAGCAACAACCTCTTCAACAAGAACAGGAACAATTTCGCCTACTACAACATCCACGGCGGATATGCGTTGCGCACGCCGCAGCAGAGCATCGCTTTCGACAACATGGCAAAGAAGGTGCTGATGCGGACCGCCGGCGGACGCAGCGAAGCCCAGGACGCCGAGTCGCTGAAGAACGCCCAGGCTTACGTGCAGTACCTTTACAAGCGCTACCAGGGGCTGTGAAGAAGGTAAACTTCCCACCAACCTCCCTCTCCTCAAAGGGAGGGGGGGCGAACGAAAGAAAGGACAGACATGAAGTACGCACCTCTTGATTTCTCCGGGGTCAGCACCTACCCGATCGAGACCCGTAACAACAAGGTCAGCGTGGCCAACGACTTCGCCGGGACCGTTGCCGGCGGGATGACCGTTTCCGGCCTGCTGGCGATGATGCCCAACCAGCTCGGCTCGCAGTCGCTAAACAGCATCATTAACGCCGTAGTCGCCGCGAGGGAGAAGGGGAAGCCGGTGGTGATGGCCATGGGGGGGCACGTGATCAAGTGCGGGCTCCAGCCCGTCTTGAAAGCGCTGATCGAGGCCGACGTGGTGACCGCGGTGGCCCTTAACGGCGCCGGCTCCATCCACGACTTCGAGATCGCCCTGATCGGCGCCACCAGCGAAGACGTGGGAGCCGTCCTCCATGCCGGGACATTCGGCATGGCCGAGGAGACCGGGGCCCAGATCAACGCCGCCCTCAAGTCCGGGGTGGCGGCGGGACTCGGGCATGGGGAGTCGCTGGGGCGGAACATCCTGGAGCGGGAGCTTCCCTACCGGGAGCAGAGCCTGTTGGCGACCTGCGTGAAGCACGAGATTCCGATCACCGTCCACGTCGCGGTCGGCACCGATATCACCCACCAGCACCCCAGCGCCGACGGCGCCGTGATCGGGGCCGCGAGCTACACCGACTTCAGGATCTTCACCTCCGTGGTATCGCAGCTGGGGGATGGCGGGGTCTATCTGAACGTGGGGAGCGCGGTGCTCCTGCCCGAGGTCTTCCTGAAGGCGCTTTCCATCGCCCAGAATCTGGGGCACCATGTCGATCAGTTCACCACCGCCAACTTCGACATGCAGCAGCACTACAGGCCGCTGACCAACGTGGTGAAGCGCCCGACCTCCGGGGAGAGCCGCGGCTACACCGTCACCGGCCATCACGAAATCATGATCCCGCTCCTCGCGGCTGGAATCCTCGACAAGGTAAAGGGATAATCGATCAAGAGCCTTAACCACAGGGGACACAGAGGGGAGCGCAGAGGGGCCCAGAGGAAGTAAAGGGCATTTCGCTTTTCCTCTGGGCCCCTCCGGGGGGACCTCGGTGTCCTCTGTGGTGAGCTTTTATAGTTGGGAGATTGTATGGAAAGAAGACAGGTTGAATCGTTTCTGGAGAAGGCTGCCTCGGTGCGGGCACTGGTGGTCGGGGACCTGATGCTCGACGAGTACCTGTGGGGACGGACGGACCGCATCTCGCCGGAGGCCCCGGTGCAGGTGGTCGAGGTGGCGCGCGAGGACCTGCGCCTTGGCGGCGCGGGCAACGTGGTCAATAACCTCGCCGCCCTCGGCTGCAGCGTCGCGGTCTGCTCGGTCATCGGAGCCGATGAGAATGGCGCCCTGCTCCGCCGCGCCTTCGAGGACAAGGGTGTCGAGCTGGAAGGGCTCTTCGAGGACCCGGAGCGCCGGACCAGCAAGAAGACCAGGGTGATCGCGGCCAACCAGCAGATAGTGCGGATCGACCGGGAGACCAAGTCCCCGATCGGCGAGGCCTCGGAGGCCGAGTTGGCCGGCTACCTCCGCTCCTGCTGTGGCAGCTTCGACGTCATCATCGTCTCGGACTACCTGAAGGGGGTCCTCACCCCGCAGGTCCTGGCCACGGTCTGCCAGGCCGGAAGGACCCTGGGGATCCCGGTGGTGGTCGACCCCAAAGGGAGCGACTACGGCAAGTACCGCGGCGCCACGCTCCTCACCCCGAACCGCAAGGAGGCCGAGATCGCCTCGGGTGTGGCCATCACCGACCAGGAATCGCTGGAGCGGGCGGCGGGGGGGCTCCTCTCGGGGCTGGAACTCGACGCGCTGCTGATCACCAGGAGCGAGGCGGGCATGTCCCTCTTCTCTGCCGAGGGGGGCGCGGTGCACATCCCCACGGTGGCCCGCGAGGTCTTCGACGTGACCGGCGCAGGCGACACGGTCATCTCCGTCCTCTCCCTGGGACTCGCCTGCGGCCTCCCGATGGCCGACGCCGCCTGGGTCGCCAACGTGGCGGCCGGCATCGCGGTCGGCAAGCTCGGGACCTCGACGGTCTCGCCGCAGGAGATCGTGGCCGAGGTCGGGCACGGCCTCAAGGACAGCGACGCCAAGATCAAGAACCTCGACGTCCTGGCCCACATCACGGCCCAGGAGCGCTCCCGCGGCAGGAAGGTGGTCTTCACCAACGGCTGCTTCGACCTTCTCCACGTGGGGCACGTGAAGTACCTGCAGAAGGCCAGGTCGCTGGGGGACCTCCTGATCGTCGGGCTCAATTCGGACAGCTCGGTAAGGCGCCTGAAAGGGGAAAAGAGGCCGCTGATCGAGGAGTCGGAAAGGGCCCACATCCTGGCGGCGCTGGACTGCATCGACTACGTGGTGCTCTTCGACGACGACACCCCCTTGCGCGTCATCGAGGCGGTGGCCCCGGACGTGCTGGTGAAAGGCGGGGACTACAGCCTGGACGGCGTGGTGGGGCGCGAGGTGGTGGAGGCCAACGGCGGAAGGGTGGAGCTGGTCCAGTTCGTGGACGGCCGCTCCACCAGCCTGATCATCAACAAGATCCTGGCCAGCTACTAGCGCCGGGATCGGGGGCGCCGCAGCCGATCCCGGCCCCCTGTTCGCGGGGCGGCGTTTTGGAAGGAAGAAGGCCGGCAGCTTCGCTCGAGCCCAGACGCCAAACGGGGTTTTCCTTGCGATTGCCCGCCGCCTCATGTATTTATGAATTCATCTTCGTCATCGGAGGGGAAAATGAAAAAGGCGCTTATTACCGGCATCACCGGACAGGACGGCTCCTACCTTGCCGAACTGCTGTTGCAGAAAGGCTACCAAGTCCACGGCATGATCCGCCGCTCCTCGTCCTTCAATACCGGCCGTATCAACCATATCTACCGCGACCCCCACGAGGAGGGGACCAGGCTCTTCCTCCATTACGGGGACCTGAACGACGCGAGCTCCATCAACCGCCTGCTGCGCGAGGTCCGCCCGGACGAGATCTACAACCTCGGGGCCCAGAGCCACGTCCGCGTCTCCTTCGACGTGCCGGAGTACACCGGCGAGGTCGACGCCCTCGGGACCGTCAGGATACTGGAAGGCATCCGCGAGACCGGCCTCACCCCCCGTTTCTACCAGGCCTCCTCTTCGGAGCTTTACGGAAAGGTGGTGGAGACTCCGCAGCGGGAGACGACACCCTTCTATCCGCGCTCTCCTTACGCCTGCGCCAAGGCCTACTCCTTCTATATCACCATGAACTACCGCGAGAGCTACGACCTCTTCGCCTGCAACGGGATCCTCTTCAACCACGAGTCCCCCCGCCGCGGCGAGACCTTCGTGACCCGCAAGATCACCCGCGCCGCCGCCAGGATCAAGCTCGGAATGCAGCCGTGCCTCTACCTCGGCAATCTCGATGCCAAGAGGGACTGGGGCTTCGCCGGCGACTACGTGGAGGCCATGTGGCTCATGCTGCAGCAGGATCAGCCCTCCGACTACGTGGTGGCCACCGGCGAGACCCACAGCGTGCGCGAGTTCGCCGAACTGGTCTTCGCCCGTCTGGGGATGGAGCTTGGCTGGCAGGGAGAAGGGGTGCACGAGAAGGGGATCGACAAAAAGAGCGGCAAGATCGTGATCGAGATCGACCCGCGCTACTTCCGCCCCGCCGAGGTCGACCTCCTTCTGGGTGACGCCGCCAAGGCCAGGAGGGAGCTCGGCTGGGAGCCGCAGACCGACTTCAAAGGACTGGTCGAGATGATGACCGACGCCGATCTGGCGCAGGCCGAGAGGGAGCTGCGGGCTGATGGATAAAGTGGGCAAGATCTATGTCGCCGGGCACCGCGGACTGGTGGGCTCGGCACTGCTCAGGGAGCTGGAGCGCCAGGGGTACCGGAACCTGGTGGTGAGGACCAGCCGCGAGCTCGACCTGCGCGATCAGGCGGCGACACTGGCCTTTTTCCGCGAGGAGCGGCCCGATTACGTCTTTTTGGCAGCGGCCAAGGTCGGCGGCATAGTGGCGAACAACAGCTACCCGGCCGAGTTCATCTACGACAACCTGATGATCCAGAACAACGTGATCCACTCCTCCTACCTGAACGGGGTCACCAAGCTCCTGCTGCTGGGGAGCTCCTGCATCTACCCGAAGCTCGCTCCCCAGCCGATCCGGGAGGAGGCGCTCCTCACCGGGCCGCTGGAGCCGACCAACGAGCCGTACGCCATTGCCAAGATCGCCGGGATCAAGATGTGCCAGTCCTACAACCGCCAGTACGGGACCCGCTTCATCTCCGCCATGCCGACCAACCTCTACGGCCCTAACGACAACTTTGACCTGACCACCTCGCACGTTCTGCCGGCGCTCTTGAGGAAGTTCCACGAGGCCAAGGTTTCCGGTGCGCAGGAGGTGGTGGTCTGGGGGAGCGGCACCCCTTACCGCGAGTTCATCCACGTGGACGACGTGGCCCAAGCATCGCTCTTCCTGATGGAAAAGTACGAGGACTCGGAGCCGGTCAACGTGGGGAGCGGGGTGGAGCTGACCATCAGGGAACTGGCGCTGAAGATCGGGGCGGTGGTGGGATACACCGGCGAGATCCGCTTCGATTCCAGCAAGCCCGACGGCACCCCCAGGAAGCTCTGCGACGTCTCCAGGATCCACTCCCTGGGGTGGCGGCACAGCATCGAGCTCGATTCCGGCCTCAAGGATACCTACGCCTGGTACCTTGCCAACCGGGGCTGAAACCCTTTTTCAATCTTTGTGCCAAAGTGTCTCGTTTCACCATAATTAGGCTTTACACCCAATTTTGATGATGATATACTTGGCGGCGAAATCATGCATAAACTCAATAATATCAGGCGATTCCTCGCCTTCGTGGCGGTATTTGCCTCGCTCGTGGTGGCCGCCACCATATTCAACAGGATGAGGCATGCGGGGCCCCCCAAGCCGGGGGTGCGGAAGCTCCCGGTGCAGGTCGACGTCTCGCTGCAGAAGGTCCATTACACCGAGACCAAGGGCGGCGAGAAGCGCTGGGACCTCTCGGCGGACCGGGCGGAGTACAACAAGGAAAAGGACAGCACCTCCCTTTCCGGGGTCAGGTTCACCATGCCGGGGAGACTCTCGACAGGGGATCTGCAGGTTACCGCCGAGCGGGCCGAGTACCACAACGCCACCAGGGACATCGACCTTGTCGGCAACGTGCAGGGGAAAAGCGGCAAGGGGATGGAGTTCTCGGCTCCCGCTGTCAACTACCTGGCGGGCCGGTCGCTATTGAAGAGCAACGACAGGGTGCGTTTCGTGGACGCGGGGCTCGAGCTGGAAGGGGTCGGAATGGAGTTCGAGACGCAGACGCGGAGGTTCAAGTTGATGAAGGATGTGACCGCCGTTTACCGGCAGCAGGGGGCGCGGCGATGAGAAAAATATTCTCCGTCGGCCTGGCCGTCCTGCTGCTGGCGCAGAGCGCCTGGGCGGCGCCTGCCACCGGGCGGGAGCCGTTGAAGATAAAATCCGACACCCTCCACGCCGACAACGAGAAGAAGACGGCGGTTTTCGAGGGGAAGGTGGTGGCCCGCCAGGGTGACATGACCCTCTACGCGGACCGGCTGGTGATCACCTCCAGCGGCGTCGGACGCGAGCTTTCCCAGGTGGAGGCCTTCGGCAACGTCAGGATCCTGCAGGGGAACCGCCAGGCCAGCGGCAACCACGCCATCTACTACACCAAGGAGGCCCGCATCATCCTCGACGGCTCGCCCAAGGTGGTGCAGGGCGATGACGTCATCACCGGCAAGGTGATCACCTATTACGTCGACGAGGATCGCAGCGTGGTAACCGGTGGCCCGAAGCAGCGGGTGGAAGCGGTCATTCACCCGGGAGAGCGAGATGGGGCAAAAGCAAAACCGTAGCACGCTGTCGACCGAGGGGCTGGCCAAGGGGTTCAACAGACGGATGGTGGTCAAGGGGGTCGACCTCGAGGTCTCCTCCGGTGAGGTGGTGGGGCTTCTGGGGCCGAACGGGGCCGGCAAGACCACGACCTTCTACATGGTGGTGGGGCTGGCCCGGCCAGACAGGGGGCGTGTTCTTTTGGATGGTGAGGCGATCACCGAGCTCCCCATGTACCTCCGGGCGCGGCGCGGCATCAGCTACCTGCCGCAGGAACCTTCGGTCTTCCGGCGCCTCACCGTGAGGGACAACCTGATGGCGGTGCTGGAGACCATGCCGATGGAACAGGTCCGGCGGCGCGAGCGGGTGGAGGAGCTCCTGGGAGAGTTCCGCATCGAGCACATCGCAGGGAGCCGCGGCTTCGCCCTTTCCGGCGGCGAGCGGCGCCGGGTGGAGATAGCGCGGGCCCTGGCCACCGACCCGGCCTTCATCCTGCTGGACGAGCCCTTCGCGGGGATCGACCCGATCGCCGTGATCGACATCCAGAACATCATCACCGAACTCAAGGAAAAGGGGCTCGGGGTGCTGATCTCGGACCACAACGTGCGGGAGACTTTGGGGGTCTGCGACAAGGCCTACATCATGAGCGCCGGCGAGGTGCTGGAGTGCGGTGACCCGGTCCAGATCTCCCAGAGCAAGAAGGCCCGCGAGATCTACCTGGGCGAGAAGTTCAGGCTGTAGCGGTGAAATTTCCCGGAGCCCGTTTCGAGCCCCGGCTCATCCGGCTCGCATAGGGGAGCTCGACAGGCTATAATGGGATCAAATAATGAACCAGGAAGGGGTCGATAGAGACTTCGACAAAGGGCAGGAAGCGTAGGAAGGTGGCAGACGGCACGTCCAAGGACGGACTTTCGATAGGAGTCAAAGAGGACTTATGGCAATAGAGATGCGCCAGCAGATGAAACTGAGTCAGCAACTGGTGATGACCCCCCAGCTGCAGCAGGCCATCAAACTCCTCCAACTCTCCCGGTTGGAGCTGCAGGACGTGGTTCGACAGGAACTGGAGGAGAACCCGGTACTCGACGAGGTGCTCGACCAGGAGGAGGTCCGCGAACCCGAGCAGCTCGAGTTGCGGGAGAAGGAGGTCGAGCCTGAGAGCCCGGCCGCCGACTTCCAGGAAGTGCGGGCGGGAGAGGATACCCGCGAGGCCGACTGGGACTCCTACATCGACGGCTACAACTACAGCTCCGGCGAGCAGTACTACGACGACGAGGACCGCCCCTCCTTCGAAAACCTCCTGACCAAGAAATCGACCCTCTTCGACCACCTGATCTGGCAGCTGAGCCTGACCCGGATCTCCGAGCGCGAGACCGTGGTGGGGGCCGAGATCATCGGCAACATCGACGAGGACGGCTACCTCAGGGCAAGCCTCGAGGATATCGCCTCGGCCTGCGTCAAGACGGCTCCCTTTCTTGATGAGATGCTCGAGTGGTCGGGCCTTTCCCCCGACGCCCCGCAGGACCGGCTCCAGGAGGCAGAGGACGGCTTCGCCGAGAGCGTGCTGGTACCGCTGGCCCAGACTGTGCTGAAGCGGATCCAGGAATTCGACCCGGTCGGGGTGGGGGCGCGCGACCTGCGCGAGTGCCTCCTGCTGCAGGTGGCGAGCCTGGGCATGGGCGGTTCCTTGGTCGAGTCGCTCCTCAAGGACCACCTCAAGGACCTGGAGGCCCGCCGCTACAAGCAGGCCGCCAAGGTGCTGGGGGTCGAGGTCAACGACATCCTCACCGCCTCCAGGATCATCGCCGAGCTCGATCCCAAGCCGGGCCGGGGCTTCGGCTCCGAAGACGTGCAGTACATCTCCGCCGACATCTTCGTGCACAAGGTGGGCGACGAATACGTGGTGGTCTTGAACGACGAGGGGATGCCCAATCTGAGGATCAACCCCCTCTACGCCCCCGAGGCCAAGGCCAGCCGCGCCGTCGACAAGCAGGCCGAGGAGTACATCGGCGAGAAGATGCGCTCGGCCATCTGGCTGATCAAGAGCATCCAGCAGCGCCAGCGCACCATCTTCAAGGTGGCCAAGAGCCTGGTCAAGTTCCAGCGCGACTTCCTGGACCGCGGCATCGAGTACCTGAAGCCGCTGGTGCTGCGCGACATCGCCGAGGACATCGGCATGCACGAATCGACCATCAGCCGCGTCACCACCAGCAAATACATGCAGACCCCCCAGGGGCTCTTCGAGCTGAAATACTTCTTCAACTCCGGCATCTCCACCGGGGAGGGGGATTTCATCGCCTCCGAGAGCGTCAAGAGCAAGATCAAGGAACTGGTCGACGCCGAGGACCCGAAGCGTCCCTACAGCGACCAGCGTCTGGCCGAACTCCTCTCCACCCACAACATCGTGATAGCAAGGCGCACCGTCACCAAGTACCGGGAGATGCTCCGCATCGGGTCCTCATCGGAGCGCAAGAAGCACTTCTGACGCAAAGCCCGTTTCGGCCAGGGCTTCGGCGTGTATTATCAATAAAGGGAGGTACCAGTATGCAGATCACAACGACATTCAGGCACATGGAGCCCAGCGATGCCCTCAAGGGGTACGCGGAAGAGAAACTGGAAAGGGTGAAGAAGTATATCGACGAGCCGATTGTCGTCCAGGTGTTCCTCACCGTCGAGAAGATCCGTCACGCGGCCGAAGTGACCATCGCGGCCAAGGGAATCACCATCAAGGCCGCCGAAGAGAGCAACGACATGTACGCCTCCCTGGACGCAGTCGCCGACAAGATCGAGAGACAGCTGCGCCGCTTCAAGGAGCGGATCAAGGCCCACAAGCCGAGTGAGGCCCGCGAGCGCCACGTCCAGAAGAGCATCGTGGAGGCAAAGAGCATAGACGAGAGCCGGGAGCCGGTGATCATCAAGACCAAGACTTTCTCGATGAAGCCGATGTCGGTGGAGGAGGCGGTCATGCAGATGGAACTTCTGCACAAGGACTTCCTGGTCTACACCGAGGCCGCCACCGAGAACATCAACGTGGTCTATCGCCGCAAGGACGGCAACTACGGGCTGATCGCCCCTGAACGCCCCTAAAGAGAGCATCGAACAGGAGGCGCCGCAAGGCGCCTCCTCCATGTCGCCCCTCCCGGGGCGCCGGCGCGTGTTGGAAAGGTCGAAGCATTGACAATAATGAGCCTCACCATCAAGGATCTCCTGGAAGACAAGGCCTACGGCCTGGACCTGCAGCTCATGGCAGGCGAGGCCGGGCTCACCAACCGACTCTACAGTTCCCGTATTCAGAAACCAGGCCTGGCGCTCACCGGCTACACCGAGCACCTCCATCCCGACCGGGTCCAGGTGCTGGGCAACACCGAGATCTCCTACCTGAGCCAGATCCCCGCGGACCTCGGGAAGCAGCACATCGACAAGCTCTGCAGCTACCCGATCGCCTGCTTCATCGTGACCAAGGCCCTCGATCCCCCGAACTTTCTCAAGGATTCGGCCCAGGCGGCGGGCATCCCGCTCCTGGTGACCCACCACCAGTCCTCCACCTTCATCTCGCTGATCACCAAGTTCCTGGAGGAGAGCCTCCTCCCCACCACCCACATCCACGGCGTGCTGGTGGACGTACTGGGGGTAGGTGTGCTCCTCCTGGGCAAGAGCGGCATCGGGAAGAGCGAGTGCGCCCTCGACCTGGTGATCCGCGGCCACCGCCTGGTGGCCGACGACGTGATCCACATCAAGAAGAAGATGCCGGCGGCGCTGGTGGGGCAGGCGGGGGAATCGATCCAGCACCACATGGAGATCCGCGGCCTGGGGATCATCAACGTCAAGGACCTCTACGGGGTCTCCTCCATCAGGGAGAAAAAGATCATCGACGTGGTGCTCGAACTGGTCGAGTGGGACGCGGACCAGGAGTACGAGAGGTTGGGCATCGACGACCAGGTGAAGACCATCCTGGGGGTCGACCTGCCGCACCTGAAGATCCCGGTCCGCCCCGGCAGGAACCTGACCTCGATCATCGAGGTGGCGGCCAGGAACTTCCTCCTCAAGGGGATGGGCTACCATTCGGCGCGGGAATTCCACGAGAAGCTGCTGGCGCGGATGGAATTCAGGCCGCTGGGAAACGAGGTCGAATAGCATGCGCATCGTGATCATCACCGGACTTTCCGGATCGGGCAAATCGACGGCGGTGCGCGCCCTCGAGGACGAGGGCTTCTTCTGTCTGGACAACCTCCCCGTCTCCCTGGTGGCCACCTTCCTCGAACTGGTGGAGAACTCCCGCGAAGGCATCAAGGACGTGGCGCTGGTGATGGATATCCGCAGCCGCGACTTCATGAAGGGCTACGACGAGGTCTTCCGGAGCATCTCCAAGGCCGGGCACACCGTCAGGATCCTCTTCTTCGATGCCACGGACGAGGTGCTGATCAGGCGCTTCTCCGAGACCAGAAGGCGCCACCCGGCGCTGGAGGGGGGGACCGTCCCCGAGGGTATCCGCTTCGAGCGCGACCACCTGGCGGGCCTCAGGAGGATTGCCACCAGCATCATCGACACCTCCGAGATGAACGTGCACCGCCTGAAGGAGGTGGTGATCGCCACCATCATGGGGAGCGAGAAGGGGCTGGACATGCAGGTGAACCTGCAGTCCTTCGGCTTCCGCTACGGCCTGCCGCTCGAGTCGGACCTGGTCATGGACGTGAGATTTCTCCCCAACCCCTACTTCGTCCCGGCGCTGCGGCCCTTTTCCGGGCTGGACCAGGGGGTGCGGGATTTCGTGATGGAGCACAAGGAGACCCAGGTCTTCCTGCAGCACTTCAGGGAGATGATGGATTTTCTCCTCCCCGGCTACCGCCGGGAGGGAAAATCGTACCTCTCCGTCTCCATCGGCTGCACCGGCGGGAGGCACCGCTCGGTGGCCATCGCCGAGGAGCTGTACCAGCATTTCAGGCAGAGAAACGTGAACATAAAAATCACCCACAGGGACATCGAGAAGGGGTAGCGATGATAGGACTGCTTGTGGTAACGCACGCCGGGGTGGCCAAGGAGCTTGTGGCCGCGGCGGAGATGATTGTGGGGAAACTGGAGCTGGCCGAGGCGGTCGCGATCGATCCCAGCGCCTCCGGCGCCACGGTGATGGCTTCGATCAAGGACGCCGTCGCCAGGGTTTCGGGGGACGGCGCCATCATCATGACCGACATGTTCGGGGGAACACCCTCCAACATGAGCCTTTCCTTCCTGGAGGAGGGGAGGGTCGAGGTGGTGACCGGGGTGAACCTCCCCATGCTGATCCGCTTCACCCAGGATCGTGGACGTTGCAACGTCCACGAGCTGGCGATCAGGCTCAAGGACAGCGGCCGGGACGGGATCTCCGTGGCCGGGGACTATCTGAAGAAATGACGCGGGGGGACGGGCAGTTCAGCCCGGTACTGCATATATGATCGAAGGCGAATTCGTGATACCCAACAAACTCGGGCTGCATGCCCGGGCCTCGGCGCTCCTGGTGAAGACCGCCAGCCGCTTCAACTCCGAGATCCGGATCGAGCGCGAGGGGGTAGAGGTAAACGGCAAGAGCATCATGGGGATCATGATGCTGGCCGCGGCCAAGGGGAGCACCGTCAAGCTGAAGGTGGAGGGGGCTGACGACGCCGAGGCCTTCGCCGCAATCGGGGAACTGATCCGCAATGGCTTCGGAGAAGAGTGATTCAAGACAGTTCCAGGGGATAGGCGCCTCTGCCGGGATCGCCATCGGGCGCCTGCGCATAACCGAGCGGCGCCGTGTGGCCGTGACCGAGGTCACGGTCGCACCGGATCAGATCCCCGGCGAACTGGCGCGCTTGGCCAAGGCCATCGAGCGGGCCAAGGATGACCTGGTCTCGCTCAAGGGCCAGCTTTCGGAGACCCACGGCCCGGAGCACCTCTGCGTGATCGATGCGCACCTGATGCTGCTCGACGACACCATGCTGGTCGGGGAGACCACCCAGTACATCGAACAGCTGGGGATCAATGCGGAGGGGGCGCTGAGGCGGACCCTGAACCGCTTCAAGTCCTTCTTCGCCGGCGTCGAGGACGACTACCTCCGCGAGCGCGGCAACGACATCGAGACCGTGGTCGAGCGGGTGCTGCGGACCATGGTGGGCGAGAAGCAGGAGCCCCTCACCAGGGCCGGCGACGGCAAGGTCATCGTGGTGGCGCACGACCTTTCTCCCGCCGACATCCTCCAGATCGACAAGTCGCAGGTCATCGGCTTCATCACCGACCTGGGGGGCAAAACCTCCCACTCCGCCATCCTGGCCCGCGCCTTCGAAATTCCGGCGGTGGTGGGCCTGGAGCGGGTGACGACCGAGGTCTATGACGGCGAGATGGCCATCGTCGACGGCGCGAGCGGCGTGATCATCATCGACCCCGATGCCGAGGAATTCAAGGACTACCTGCACAGGAAGCAGCGCTTCGAGTACATCGAGCGGGAACTCCTGAAGCTCAGGGACCTGCCGGCGGAGACCCTGGACGGCCACCGCATCAGGCTCAAGGGGAATGTGGAGATCATCGAGGAGGTGGCCTCCATCAACAGGCACGGTGGCGAGGGGATCGGCCTCTACCGGACCGAGATGCTCTTCATGAACAGGGAGACCATCCCAAGCGAAGAGGAGCAGTTCGAGGCCTACGCCGCCATCGTGAAGCAGATGGCGCCGCACCCGGTCACCATCAGGACCCTGGACATCGGCGGCGACAAGTGCCTGAACGAGCACCTGGCGGACGAGATGAACCCGGCACTGGGGGTGAGGGCCATCAGGCTTTCGCTGCGCCAGCCGGAGGCCTTCAAGTCGCAGTTGAAGGCCATCCTCCGTGCCAGCGCCTTCGGCAAGGTGCGGGTCTTCTTTCCGATGGTTTCGGGTCTGGCCGAAGTGCGGGCGGCCAAGGCGCTTTTCGAGGAGGCCAAGGAGGATCTGCGCGCCGCGGAACTCGCCTTCGACGAGGCGCTTCCGCTGGGAATCATGATCGAGATCCCTTCCGCCGTGGTCATCGCCGACCTCCTGGCGGACGAGGTCGACTTCTTCAGCGTCGGCACCAACGACCTGATCCAGTACTCACTGGCGATAGACCGCACCAACGAGCACCTGTCATCGCTTTACGAGCCGCTGCACCCGGCCGTGCTGCGCTCCCTGAAGATGGTGGTCGACGCGGCCCACGCCGCCGGGATAGACGCCTGCATCTGCGGCGAGATGGCCGGTGAGCCGGAGTATCTCCCGGTCCTCCTAGGGCTTGGTTTCGACGAGCTCTCCATGAACGCGGTATCGATCCCGCGCGTCAAAAAGATCCTCCGCCGCTGCACCATGGAAGCCGCCCGTGAAGTTGCCGCGCGGATACTCACCTATCGGACCGCCGCCGAGGCCGATGCCTATCTCAGGGGCGAAATTTCCGCCCGTTTCTCCGACAGTTTCGACTAGGACCAGATTCCCCCCTGAAATGCGTGCTTCGACAGGCTCAGCACGAACGGGTCTCACATTGCATGCCTCGACAGGCTCAGCACCAACGCGTTCATCGTGAGCTTATCGAACGAAGGAATGGCCGTTCACCCCGAGCTTGTCGAAGGGGGTGCTGGCTTTCCTACAAGCCGTACCCCGCACGCCCCCCCGACTATAGAGTCAGCGCTCTCCCCAAGAGTTCCACGCAGGCGGCCAAATTGTTCCCGGCCTTTCTGGAGTTGCCGGCCAGCTTGATGAGCTGAGGGATGATCCACGGCCTCCTAATCACGCACCCCAGGATCCGGGGGAGACTCAGGTTGAGCTCCCCATCGCAGAATTCCTCCAGCGAGAAGCCAAGCTCCTCGTCCGCCGCATCACTTATCCCCCTCACCGCGACCACGGGTATGCCGGCTTGTCGCGCCGTGGACAGGATGGCTGCGGTCTCCATCTCCAAAACCGGGATCGGGACGGTGTCCCCGAGCAATCCCGCCACCTCTTTCTTGTTCATTATGGCTGCCGCGGTGACGAAGGTCCCCGCCCTGACGGTGATCCCGGCGAAGCGGCAGGCATCCTGCAGCATCTCCGAAAGCTGCCGGTCAGGGAGGGGTGCCTCGGTCAGCTCCCCTTCCGCGAGCAACAGCACCCGGTCCGCCACTACCAGGTCTCCGACCTCAATCCCGGTCCGTACCCCACCGCCGAAGCCGAAGTTCACTATGGCTTCGGGGGCAGCCAGGGAGATCAGTCTTTCGGTCGCGGCGGCAGCCTTCCTCGGCCCCATCCCCGACTCGATGAGCACGACCGGGACCTCTCCCAGCGTGAAGCGGTAAAGAACCCATCCCGCTCCCTTCTCCTTACGGTACCCCGGAACGCGCCGCAGCAGCGGTCCGATCTCCTCGGGCATGGCGGCGACCATGCCCAGGCAGCCTTTATTCATAAATCTGTCTCCGATCTGAAAATACCTCCGCGGGAGAGAGGGCGGGGAAGAGCTGGCGCCGAATGGCTCGGCGGCCCCCTCTCTGCTCTCTGTCATAGCAGTCTTGCCGAGTGTTTAGGCCGAGCCGGCGCTGCCTTGGTCGCACTTTAACAGAGGGCGCGCAGGCCCGCAACGCTAAAGATGGCGGGGCTTTGGCCTTGACAAAAGGGTGCCATCGCTTTATTGTGACGGATTGTTTTTCCTGAGATGTCACACCCCTGGAGGGAGTAAGTCATGAAACCCTTATTTCTGAACCCACCGACCTTCGAGGACTTCGACGGCGGCGCCGGCGCACGCTATCAGGCTTCCCGCGAAGTAACCTCTTTCTGGTTCCCCACCTGGCTCACCTATCCTGCAGGCATGATTCCCGGTTCCCGCGTGGTAGACGCCCCGGTGCAGAGGCTCGATCTCGACGCCTGCCTGGACATCGCCAAGGGCTACGACATGGTGGTGATGTATACCTCCACCCCGACCCTCGCCATAGACGTCGAGACCGCCCGCAGGATCAAGGCCCAGAAGCCGTCCACCGTCACGGTGCTGACCGGCCCGCACGTCACCATCGTCCCGGAGGAGAGCCTCAGGTTCGCCGCCGGCGCCGTGGATATCGTCTGCCGCGGCGAGTTCGACTACCAGATCAAGGAACTGTGCGAGGGGAGGCCCTGGGAAGAGGTTGACGGAATCGCCTTCCTCAAGGACGGCTCGTTCGTGCAGACCAAGGACCGTCCCCCCCTGACCGACCTGGACAGCCTGCCGTTCTCCAGCCAGATCTACAAGCGCGACCTTCCGATCTCGGAGTACGTCATCCCGCACATCAAGCACCCGTATGTCTCGATCTACACCAGTCGCGGCTGCCCTGCGCGCTGCATCTTCTGCCTCTGGCCCCAGACCTACTCCGGTCACAAGATGAGGACCAGGAGCCCCGAGAATGTCTACGAAGAGGTGCGCTGGGTCAAGGAGAACCTCCCTGAGGTGAAGGATATTTCCTTCGACGACGATACCTTCAGTGCCGACAAGAAGCACGCCGTAGCGGTGGCGCGCCTGATCAAGCCGCTGAACGTCTCCTGGGTCATCAACGCCCGGGCCAACTGCGACTACGAGACGCTGAAAGAGATGCGCGAAGCCGGCCTGCACCACGTGATCGTGGGGTACGAGTCTGGGAACGAGCAGATCCTGAAGAACATCAAGAAGGGCGTCACCAAGGCTCAAGCCATCGAGTTCACCAAGAACTGCAAGAAGCTCGGGATCACCATCCATGGCGCCTTCATCATGGGCCTTCCCGGCGAGACCCCCGAGACCATCAAGGAGACCATCGACTACGCCATCTCCCTGAATCTCGACTCCATCCAGGTATCGCTCGCCTCGCCCTATCCGGGGACCGAATTCTACGCCCTTTCCAAGGAGCATGGGTGGATCTCCTCGGACAGCTTCCTCGACCCGACGGGTCACCAGAGGTGCGTGATCAACTACCCCGGGCTCTCCAACCAGGAGATCTTCGACGCGGTGGAGATGTTCTACAAGAAGTTCTACTTCCGCCCCCGCTACATCGCCAGGAGCATCTACCGCATGATCGTGGATTCCGAGACGCGCAAGAAACTCCTCAAGGAAGGCGCCCAGTACTTCGACTACATGAAGAAGCGCCGGCAGATGAAGATGTAGGTTCGAAGTCCCCCTTTGAAAAAGGGGGATTTAGGGGGATTTGGTTTTCGACTGCAGAGGCTGAAATCCCCCCGACCCCCCTTTTGCAAAGGGGGGAGGTGGATGAGATCCTTATGAAAGAGCTGATCATAAATGCCGATGACTTCGGCCTCTCCTGCGGCGCCAACCGCGGGATCATCAGGGCCTGGAAGGAAGGTATCCTCACCAGCGCGTCGCTCATGGTCGGTGGAGAGGCCTTCGAGGAGGCCGTGGATCTCGCCCATGAGAACTCGGATCTCCAGGTGGGGCTGCACCTGACCCTGGTCCAGGGGCGGGCCCTCGTCCCCCGGAAGGGGCTCCCTTCCCTGGCGGACTCGAACGGCGACTTCAGCAACGACCCGGTGCTGGCGGGGATGCGTTACTACTTCATCAAGCCGCTAAGGAAGCAGCTCTACTGCGAGATCGAGGCGCAGATCAACCGCTGCCGGGAGGCGGGAATCAGGCTGAGCCACATAGACGGGCACCTGAACATCCACATGCACCCGGTGGTCTTCGATATCCTCTGCGAGCTGATGCCGAAGTACGGGATCGAGACCTTCCGGCTGTCACGGGAGAGCCTCCCCGCGAACCTGGCGGCCGACCGCGAGAGGCTGATCGGCAAGTGCGCCGACGCCTTCATCTTCGCCTCCCTGGCCAAACGCTGCCGGAGCAGGCTGGACCGGCTCGGCATCCGCTATGCCGGTGAGGTGAAGGGGTTACTGAATTCCGGGCGGATGACCGAAGATTATCTGCTGCAGGCGCTTGACAGTGTGGGTGACGGACTCACGGAGATCTACTTTCATCCCGGATGCCGCCCCTGCGCCGAACTGGACCGCTGGATGCCCACCTACCGCCACGACGAGGAGCTTGCGGCCCTGACCAGCCAGCGGGTGGTGGCAAAGCTGAAGACCCTCGGCATCCGGCTGAGAAATTATCGAGGAGAGGTAAAGAAAGATGCTTAAGACTATCGTCGTGATGCTGATAGCCGTTACGGCCGGGACCATAGGGGACGTGCTGCTCGCCCGCGGCATGAAGGAGCTCGGCGACCTCTCCGCCATGAACCTCAAGGGGATCTTCAGCGTCTTCCTGCAGGCCCTCACCTCGCCAAGGCTGGTGCTGGGGACCTGCATGCTGGCGGTATTCTTCTTCCTCTGGCTGGCCGTCCTCTCCTGGGAAGACCTCTCCGTGGCCCTCCCGATGCAGGCCCTCAACTATATCCTCGTCGCCTTCCTGTCCCAGTACTTCCTGCACGAGGTGGTCAGCCCGCTGCGTTGGGCCGGCACCATCCTGGTTGCCATAGGTGTGATTCTCATCACCAAAAGCGGCGGAGCCTGAGGTTTTCCTCGCCGGATCGGCCGCTTATGGCGGAATTGCCCGATATTTTCCTTGTAAAAAAATCGGCCTTTCCGCTACTCTGGAACGATGAAAACTTTAGCCCTGTTGGCCCTAAGCGCGTTCCTTTCCCTCCCTCTCACCGTCTCCCCGGCGTCGGCCCTCACCGTCCCGGAAAAGCTCGTCTATGACGTAAGCTGGACCGGTGTACCCGCGGCCACCGCCGTCCACGAAATCACCGCCAAGGGAAACGATCTCCACATCACCTCCACCACCCGCTCCGCAGGATGGATCAACACCTTCTTCGCGGTCGATGACCGGGCCGAATCGGTGATCACCCGCGGCAGCGGGCCGGACCATTTCGGCATGCCGAAAAGCTACCGGATGAAGATCAGCGAGGGGAAGTACCGTGCCCTGAGAGAGGCGCAGTTCGACCCGGACAGGCTGAAGGTGGAGGCGAAGGACCTGATCAAGAAAACGGAAAAGGTCGACGACATCAGCCCCAAGACCTTCGACAGTCTCTCCTGCGTCTACTACATCAGGTCGATGGAACTCATCCCCGGCAAGTCCGTCTTCGTCGACATCTACGACTGCAAGAGGTTGTGGAAGACCGAGGTGCAGGTGCTGAGGCGGGAGGAGGTGACCACGCCGGTCGGCCGGTTCAAAACCATCGTGGTTAAGCCGCTGCTGAAGGCGGATGGATTCTTCGCCCGCACCGGCGATGTCACGGTCTGGCTGACCGATGACGAACTTCGGATACCGGTGAAGATGACGACCAAGGTGAAAATCGGGAAGATAACCGCAACCCTGGTCGGTGGGAGCTACTGGCCCAAGGAGACGGCATCGGCACGATAGAGCGGAAATAGAATAAAAAAGGCCCCAGCGATCTCACCCGCTGGGGCCTTTTTGCGTCTTTGGTTCGAACTACCGCTGTCCTTCGATCTGGACCACGATGTTTCCGGGCTGGCCGACCCTGGCGATCACGATCTCGCCCCTGGTGCGATTTATGTTGTCGACACGATAGCTCTTGCCGTCGAACTCGATGGCAGCGCCCTCGTTCAATTCCTTGATCCGCAGCGTCTTTACCGTTGCTGCCGGCTCCCCTTGCGTGGTCCAGTAGTCGTAGTAGATCGACCAGCAAGCGGTCAGCAGTACGCAAGCGATGATGGCCATGCCGAGATAATCGGCCATGGTCAGCGCTGAGTTGGGATTGCTCAGGAGGTGGACGGTAAAGACCAGGCTGAAAATACCATCGGCAATAATAGCGGCCAGTGCGGCGTCAACACGCACCCGCTTCCCTGCGTTATTTCCCATACATTCCAATCCCTACATGGCATTTCATTTAACTGGTCCCGGAGGGGACCACAGGAATACATGCACTTATGCTCGATTTGTGCCAGCTGGGGGCAGCGGAAGTTGCAGGAGCTCGATCTTCGGAGGGGCAGGCGGCATGGTTGGAGGCTATGTGCCGGGGATGACAGGGGATAACCGGAATAGGGAGGGGCTGATGCTCTTTTGTCTACCAGCGGCGGAGGGGGAAATGACCGGCCCTTGCTTCGGGTGGAGTGGGGGGGGATGGCTCAAAGTCGCGTGCAATCACCACGCTGGCCTTGAGGTATACGGTTAAAACACGGCACGATGTCCAGGGGGCCGTGCCGGAGGGGGACGGGAAGGCCCCCGCGAAGGGGCCCTTGCCTTTAAGGCCGATGCCGGCTGGTCAGAAGTCGGCGTGCTTCGGTGTCCGGGGGAAGGGGATGACGTCCCTGATGTTCTCCATGCCGGACAGGTACATGATCAGCCTTTCGAAGCCGAGACCGAAGCCGGCATGCGGGGTCGAGCCCCAGCGCCTGGTGTCGAGGTACCAGGAGAGGGCTTCCGGCGCAATGCCGCTCTCGGTCATGCGCTGGGTGAGGCGGTCGAGCCTCTCCTCGCGCTGGCTTCCGCCGATGATTTCCCCCACCTTCGGGACCAGCAGGTCCATGGCCGCCACGGTCCTGTCGTCGTCGTTCATCCGCATGTAGAAGGCCTTGATCCCCTTCGGGTAGTTCGTGATGAAGACGGGACCCCCCACCACGTTTTCGGTGAGGTAGCGTTCATGCTCCGACTGCAGGTCCAGCCCCCATTCCACCGGGAACTGGAAGGTCACCGGTGCTTTCCGCAGCCGCTCGATCGCCTCGCCATACTCCATCCTGGCGAAAGAGGCGCCGGCCACGGCCTCGATCCTCTCGATCAGCCCCTTGTCGATCTGGCTATTGAAGAACTTCATGTCCTCGCCGCAGTTGTTCAGGGCGAAGGTGCATAAGCGTTTGAAAAAGGACTCCGCCAGGTCGGCGTCGTCGTGGAGATCGGCAAATGCCATCTCGGGCTCGATCATCCAGAACTCGGCGGCGTGGCGCGAGGTGTTGGAGTTCTCGGCCCGGAAGGTGGGGCCGAAGGTGTAGATGTCCGAGAAGGCCTGGGCGAAGATCTCCCCTTCCAGCTGGCCGCTGACGGTGAGTCCGGTGGCCCGGCCGAAGAAGTCCTCGGAGAAGTCGACTTCCCCGTCGATCCTGGGAGGGCTCCCCAGATCCAGCGTGGTAACCCGGAAAAGTTCACCGGCACCCTCGCAGTCGTTGGCGGTGATGATCGGTGTGTGGACGTAGAGGAAGCCGCGTTCGGCGAAGAAGCGGTGGACTTCCTGGGCCAGGGCCGAGCGGAGCCTGAAGACCGCGCCGAAGGTGTTGCTGCGGACCCGCAGATGGGCGATGCCGCGCAGGAATTCGAAGGAGTGCCGCTTCTTCTGCATCGGGTAATCTTGGTCCGCCTCCCCGACGATCTCGACCTCCCGGGCCTTCAGTTCCAGCGCCTGTCCGGCGGCAGGCGACTCCTGAAGGACGCCCCTGACGGCAATGGCGCTCCCGGTGCCTATGCGGCTCACTTCGGAGAAGTTGGCCAGATCCGGCTCGGCCACCACCTGGATGCCGGCCAGGGAGGAGCCGTCGTTGAGCGCGATGAAGGTGACCCCCTTGCCGGTCCTGACGCTTCTCACCCACCCCTTCAGCAGCAACCCATCTCCCGGCTTCCCACTGGCCAGTGCCTCTCTTATCCTGGTTCTGACTGTCATATCGACCACTCCGCTGGACGTTAGAATATAAGATGTTAAGATTCATTATAATATCACACCGAAGTCGCGGCCGCAAAAAGATCTTCGTTTGCCCGTTACCATGGTACGATACATAGGCTTGACAGAAAGAGCAGGGTTAGCTACCTTCCCCATCATGAATAAAACTATCCAAAGAGTTATGGTGGCATTCCTGCTCCTGACCGGAACGGCCTGGGGCGTCAACTCATCGGTTCTTTTCGGCGGGGTCGGGATAGACGGGGTGGCCAGGACGGATGGGACCATCGTGGTGAGACAACTGGTGCTGGGAGGGCCCGCTCAAGAGGCGGGAATACACGCCGGCGACATCATCACCCAGATCGACGGGACCTCCACGGTCGGCAGCGATTTCAAGAAGATGGTGGAACACCGCCTGCGGGGACGCGCCGGGACGCCGGTGGTGCTGAAGGTGAGGAGGGCGGGAAACCCGAAGCCGCTCTCGTTCAAGCTGGTGAGGCGACAACTGGCTGTTTCGCCCGCCAGGAAGAAATAGCAGCAGAAGCAGCAGTTCCGGGGGCATTATGAGGACTTTGCTGATAGCAGCCGCGGCTCTTCTTTTCCTGCTTCCTCTTTCCCAGGCCCGCTCCGAGGAGATGAGCGCCACCCTGGTGCCTCAAAGCCCGCTGGCGGAAACGCCGCTTCCGGAGAATCCTCTCCCCCCCGCTCCCCTCTCCGAAACCGGGACCCAGGAGGAACTCCTTCCCGGGAGCACGCTCCCCCAAAGCCCGCTCCCCGCGACCGGCCCGCCCCACAGCAACTACCCCAAGATCGTCCTCTTCTCCGTCTCCTGGTGCCCGCACTGCAAGGCTGCCAAGGAGTACCTGACCAGAAACAACATCCCCTTCATCAACAGGGACATCGAGATAGATCCCGACGCCTATCAGCTCCTGACCCGGAAGTACAACAGCCAGGGGGTTCCGGTAATCGTGATTGGCGACGATGCAGAGGTGATAAGAGGATTCGACGAAGAGAAATTCCAGAAGGTGCTGGAGAAGTATAAGAAGTAGCTTCGAAAGATGATCTGTTATTGTCCCGGTCCGGCTGCCGGTGTGAGGCCGGCGGTTCCCAAACTAAGGTCCGGCGATTAGGCCGAAGAGCGTATCGACCAGGTACGGGTCGAGGTTTTTCCCCTTCATTCCCGTCAGAGTAGCGACCAATTCCTCCCTGGTGAACCCCCTGCGATAGGGGCGGTCCATGCTGAGTGCGTCGCAGATGTCCGCTGCCGAGACGATCTGCGCCTCCAGCGGTATCCTCGATCCCTTCAGCCCCATCGGGTAACCTGTGCCATCGTAGCGCTCGTGGTGGTAGAGAACGATGTCCTGCACGGCCTTGGGCAGGTTGGCCTTGCGCACCACCTCGCACCCCCATTCCGGATGCTTCTTGATGATGGCGAATTCCTGGTCCGTCAGGCTCCGCTCCGCGTTCAGAATGGCCTCGGGGACCCCGATCTTGCCGCAGTCGTGCAGCCAGCTGCCGTAGCGGATCTGTTGACTGGTATCCTCGGACAGCCCCAGTGCCTCGGCAAGCCGCAGCGCCAGGCCGGCCACACGGTCGCAGTGTCCCTTGGTGCAGGCGTCCTTGAGCTCGATGGTCTGGGCCAGGGAGTGCAGGATGAATTCGTCCTCGCGCTTCAGGGACTGCAGCACGCGGTACCTGCGGAGCCCGTCCTTCACGGCACGCAGCATCTCCGTATTCTTCCACGGCTTCATCACGAAACGGAAGACCTCGCCGCTGTTGATGGCCGCCAGGGTGGTGCTGAGATCCGCCCGCCCCGTCACCATGATCTTCACCGTGTGCGGCGAGACCTCCTTGATCCTGCTGAGGAGTTCCACCCCCCGCATTCCCGGCATCTCGTTGTCCGAGACCACCACGGCGACCGCCTGCTGCTCAACGAGCTTCAGGGCTTCCAGGGCAGAACTGGCGGTGATGATGTCCAAGCCTTTGTTGCGGAAGATGCCGCTGGTGTAGGCGAGGTAATTTTCCTCGTCGTCCACGAACAGGACCGTCTCTCGCGCACCTTCGTTTAAAGACATTACAGATCCCCTTCCAGGCACTTCATTAGGGCGCCATCCCCTCTCTTCGGCACGAGGACTCATTACCTTAGCAAAAATATCACCCCCGCGGCCTCCAACCGGCACGCGGAGGAGTGGCTATCTCCCCTAAGCATGCTTGACAACAGGGGGGACAGCGGTACCATCCAACGATGTGGGGTAAGAGTGAATGCCTCATGGGAGAGGTCGCAGGGGGAGTCTCCCGCATGATAGCCGGGGCTTCCCCTTTCTCATTTAAAAGTTGCAGGGAGGCGGTTATGCTGGTGACGAAGGCGTGGTACACCATCGCTGAGGCCGTGGACAAGTTCGGCGTGGAAGAGGCGCGGCTGAAGGTCTGGATAGAGGAGGGCGTGATACGGACCGAGGAGGAGAACGGTGAGGTGGCCAGGGTCAATGGCGACGACATCGAGTTGAAGCTCGCGGAACTGACGGGAATATAGCGTCGTTTCGGAAAAAAGCCCATCTCGGATTCAAGGTCTTCGCGATGCTGCCGATATAGTGATCTGTGCCGCGCCACTGAGCTAAGTGGCCGGACCAGTTCGCGGTGACGGAGGTTGTGCTATGGGTGAGCTGTATGTCCCCGTTAATATCGAGACCATTCAGGCCGAGGTCTTTCCCGATGTGGCCCTGTACATCCGCAGCGGCGACAAGTATATCCTCTACAAGAGCCATGGGCGCAACTTCTCCAGCGCCGACGCCGCCCGACTGATCGAAAACAACGTCGAGTTCCTCTTCGTCAGCCCATCCGACCTGGAGGTGATCACCTCCTTCATGGAGAACAACGCCGAACGGGTCCTCACCGACGACACGATCCAGCCCAGGACCAAAGGGAAGATCATCTACCAGACCTCGATCAACTTCGTCGGTGACCTGTTCGAGCACCCGGAGAAGGTCGCCGATTCCTCCCGCAGCAAGAGGCTGGTGGAGAACCTGTTGAAATATCTCTCCAGCGATGCCGCCTGCCTCGATTCCCTGGAAAGCGTCATGTCTCACAACTATTACACCTTCGTCCACAGCCTGCAGGTGGCCGCGCTTTCGGTGCTGCTTCACAAGGAGGCCTACCTGCTCTCCCATGACGAGATGATGGACGTCGCCATCGGCACGCTGCTGCATGATTTCGGCAAGGTCTTCGTGTCGCAGGAGATCCTCAACAAGGATGGGAAGCTCACGGCGGCCGAGCAGGAAGCCTACCGGAGGCACCCGGAAGAGGGTTACCAGTACCTGAAAAAGAACACCCGGATCTCCGACATCTCCTTGGGCGTGGTCCGCTATCACCACGAGCGCAACAACGGCAAGGGGTACCCGCAGGGACTGAAGGGGATTTCCATATCCCGCAGCGCGCAGGTCGCGGCCATCTGCGACGTCTACTGCACCCTTACCATCGACCGCAGCTGCCGCAAGGCCCTCTCCTCGTCCATCGCGCTGCACCTGATGAAGCAGGAGATGAAGGAATCGTTCAACGAGCGGCTTCTCGATGCACTGGAGGGGATAGTCTGCACCGATAACCCCGCGCAGTTCCTGTAGGGAAAAAGTCCCGGTGTCACCGCCGGGAAGACTCGCGCCGAGGCCCGCGCCGCCTTTCGTGAGGGGTTGGAAGTGGCAGCATCAGCAGCAGGGCCCGTGATGGGGTCAGGAAAGGGAGGAAGTTTTGAGTAGCATCACCTTTGAAGAAATCATGTTCACCATCATGTCGGCTACCCAGGACACCTTCAAGAGCTACATGGACACCGACATCTATGCCGGCAAGGTGGAGAAGAAGATCAACCCGATGCGCAGCGACGTGGTGGGCATTGTCGGGGTGGCGGGCGACCGGGTCGGCTACATCCTGGTGGCTACCGAGAAGCACTCTGCCGAGCAGATAGCGAAAGAGCTCCTGATGCTGGACGAGGCGGACGAGGACGCCATCAACGACGCGGTAGGCGAGGTCACCAACAACATCGCCGGTGTCTTCAAGACCAAATATCACGAGCTCTACGGGAGCGTGGCGCTGGGCCTCCCCCTGGTGGTCTCCGGTCGCATCCGCCCCATTGATGAGTTCCCCGAGACCGCCCCGAAGGAGGGAAGCATGAGCGTCCAGTGCAAGGGAGTCACCATCCCCTTCACCACCATGGACGGCAGGATCAACTTCCGGGTCATGGTTTACATGTAAACCTCTCCCCTTTTCCCACAGAACCAAAAGGACAGGCGGCTTTTTGTGAATCTCTCACAACTGCCGCCTGTCCTTTTTCGTTCACCGCCTTTCACTTCTCCACTACCTGAACCTGAAGCTATCGATAGTCACGGTACCGTTACTGACAGTGAGGGATCCGGTGGTGGAGTACCCTCCGCTGTTCGTGGTAAAGGCGGTGTCATAACCACCTTGCAGGAGCACCGCGATGTCCTTGGCCAGGACCAGGCTCTCGGCGAAGCTCATGGCCTGGGCCTCGATGGTGTTGCCGCTGGTGGCGTTGTCGTAGGCGCTCTGGAGAGTCTGGTACCCTGTAGCGGCAGGAGCCAGGAGCCGGACCGGGGAGGGTGCTGCCGCGGTTGTGAATGTCCAGGTCATCGCCTGGCTCATCGCGTTGCCGGCGACGTCCTTGACCGCGGTGGTGATGGTGGCGGTATAGGTGGTGGAGTAGGCGAGGCTTCCGCTCGGAGCGAAGGTCGCCGTCCTGGTCGTGTCATCGTAGGTCACGGTGCCGGTCGCGCCGTGGTCGACGGTGAAGTTCGCAAAGGTAATGGTGTTCGCATCGACGCTTTCACTGAAGGTGGCGGTTATGGGAGCGGTAATGCTTACTTCCGCAGCGCCGGCCGCGGGAGAGATGGCGGTGACAGTCGGCGGCGTGGTGTCCGGCATCACCACAGTGGTCTTGAAGATCCCTCTGCCATGGGTTGCCGCAAGGAGGGTGGAGTCATCCAGCCAGGAGAGTTCACTGATCTCGACGTTGGCCGGGCCGTCGTTGGTGGTCTGCCAGGTGGTGCCGCCGTCCTGGCTGGTGAAGAGGCCGACCTCCGTTCCGACATAGAGCCAGTTGGAGTTGGTCCGATGGCGGACGATGGTGAAGATCGGGACGCTGGGGAGATTGCCGGTGATATTGGTCCAGGTGGAACCGTTATCCGCGGTGACATAGAGGTTGTCCGCATTGTAGCCGCCGAAGGCTGCGTAGACCCGATTGGGATCATCCGGATCGATCATGATGCGGTTAACCATCCTTGCCGGCGTTTTGGTGGTAGAGACCTGGGTCCATTTTGGAGAGGCTGCGAGACTGTTGGAGCTCTGATAGATCTTGCCGTTGTTATGTCCGACCCAGACCGTGGAGGAGATTCCGTTCGCCACGGCAATGGCGCTGATGTTGCTGCCGATGGAGGCCTTGATGGCACTCCACGACGGTGAAGAGGCCTTGACGGCGAGACTCTGCCAGAGAGAAGCGCCTCCCGCAAGGAGCCGGTTGTTGTCGTTGGGATCGAGGATGAAGGGGGCGATGAAGTTGGCGTTGGCCGACTGCCCCGCGTCGGTGATGCCGCTGTAGATATAGGAGGATGCCGCGCCGTTGGTGGCGCGGTGGAGCTGCAGATAAACGTATTCGCCGTAGAAATAGTTGTCATCCTGGCTGTCAACCGCGGAGAAGCCGCCATCCCCCCCGTAGGCCAGCTGCCAGTCGTTCGCCGTCGGGGATTTCACCTGGGAGCCGTTATCCTGGGTGCCGCCGATGATCCTGCCGCCGGCGGAGGTATGCCCGGCTCCGCTGTAGAACTGGGTGATCGCCAGGCCGTTGTTGAGGTTTTCCCAGCCGCTGGTCTCGGTGGCCAGGGAGATGTCGGGGGACCGGAAGACCCCGCCGTCGTTGGCGTTGTAGAGCCTTCTGTTGGTGGTGCCGTCATAGTTCGGATCGGAGACCAGGACATGATGGTCGGCATGCGGGACCTGGCGGTAGCCGTTATACATGTTGTTGACCCAGTTGCTGATTTTCGTCCAGCTCACCCCTCCGTTGGTGGAGCGCCAGAGATCGAGCCCGCCGATGACGAGATGCGAGGCGTTGGTCGGGTCGACCCAGATGGTGTTGTCGTACCATCCCTGGGATCCTAGGTGCTGGGGATTGGAAACCGTGGTCCAGCTCGCTCCGCCATCGGTCGATTTCAAGATCTGTCCGCTGGAGTAGTCCTTGGAGGCATAGACAATCTGGGAGTTCGACTTCGCGTATGCCAATTCTATCCTGATGGAGCCGACGAAGGTCCCCCCGGTGATCCAGCTCTGCCCGCCATCGACGGAGTACATGATGTCACTGTAATAGGTCCCGGAGGCATAGCGGATGACGTTGGCGACTGCCTTGCGCGGATCGTTGGGATCGAACCGCACGTCCGATACCCTGCCAAGGTTACTGACGATGCTCCAGCTTGCCCCGCCGTCGGTAGAGCGGTAAATGGCGCCGACATTGGCGTAGTAGCCTCTGGTGGCGGCGAGGATGGCTGAGCCGTCGCCGGCCATGGCGAGGCGATTGACATAGAACCAGTTATAGTCTTCGCTGCTGATGTTGCTGGAGGGCGTGGTGGCCGGCAACTGGTTCCAGGTGACCCCGCCGTCCGTGGACTTGAAGACCCCCGCCCCCCTGACCGCGTCCCCGTTGTAGGCTCCCTCGCCGGTGCCGGCGTAGATGACATTGTGGTCCCTGGGATCCATGACCAGGCTGCTCACCGAGAGGTTGCCCATGAAGTCGTTGCACGGGCTCCAGGAGGCGCCCCCATCGGTGCTGGTCCAGATTCCGCCGCTAACGCTCCCCACCCAGATCCGATCGGCATTGGTCGGGTCGACGAGAATGGCGCGAATCCTTCCTCCGACATTGCCGGGGCCAAGCGATGCCCATTGATTGCCGCTGATGCCGGCGGAGAGGGTGGAGGCACTCCCCGGTACCGTGGGGTCCGCCGTGGCTGTCGTCCCTGCGGCCGCACTTCCAGCAAATCCGGTCCCGGTACCTGCGGCAGTCCCGGGGCCGCCCGGCTTTCTCAACATGTTCTTTCGGTGCTCAAGAGCCTTTATCAGCCCCTCGGCCTTGACCTTCCCGTCCTCGCTTCGCCTCTGCATGTTGCGGAATTCCGCCCATTCCCCGGGGTGGTCCGCCTTCGGCTTGTCGAGCCTGGCAAAGGCCCGTTGCAGGGCGGCATCGGGCATGGTGCAGATGTCGTTGTTGGCGAGGGAGCGATAGGTCTTCAGGGCTGCCAGCCGCGCCGGTGATACATTGATGCTGCGCGCCACCACTTCATCCGCAGCATTCTGGGGACAGCGTTCGATCAGGGGGCGAAGGTTACTTGTGGTTTCGCCGCCGGTATTGAGTGAGAAGCTCTGGCAACCACTGAACGTCAGGCATAGAGACAAAAGCAGCAGGTAAAAGCCATTCCTGGTGAGCATGGTCCTCCTCATAGCATCACAATTCAGAGCCAAAGATGACTAAGTGGTCCGCAGGCACTCGACGTTACCGGGTCTGCGGGCAACACGGATCAGTAATACCACGATCTGCTTCTTTTTGAAACTTTTAACAAACTGGAGCTGACAGAAATTGCAGTGCTTTTATCCTCGCTCCAAAATAAAAAAAGCCCCCGGTGCCGAAACGGCCGGGGGCTTTGATTTTCGCAGAATGGTCGGTTACACACCCAGCTGCTTGAAGAAGTCGTTACCCTTGTCGTCCACCAGGATGAAGGCGGGGAAGTCGACGACCTCTATCTTCCAGACTGCCTCCATGCCGAGTTCGGGGTAGTCGATGCACTCGACCTTCTTGATGTTCTCCTCGGCCAGGATGGCGGCGGGACCGCCTATGGAGCCGAGGTAGAAGCCGCCGTGCTTCTGGCAGGCATCGGTGACCTGCTGGCTGCGGTTGCCCTTGGCGATCATGATCATCGAGCCGCCGTTGTCCTGCAGCAGGTCGACGTAGGAGTCCATGCGGCCGGCGGTGGTGGGGCCGAAGGAGCCGGAGGGCTTCCCTTTCGGGGTCTTCGCCGGGCCCGCGTAGTAGATCGGGTGGTTCTTCAGGTAGTCCGGAAGGGGCTTGCCGGAGTCGAGGAGTTCCTTGAACTTGGCGTGGGCGATGTCGCGGCCGACCACGATGGTGCCGGTCAGAAGGAGCGGCGTGGAGACCGGGTGTTTGGTGAGCTCGGCCAGCACTTCCTTCATCGGCTTGTTAAGGTCGATGCGGACGCCGTGGCCGTGCTTGCCGCGGTACTGCTCGGGAATCAGGCGGCCCGGGTTGTCGTCCATCTGTTCGACCCAGATGCCGTCCTTGTTGATCTTCGCCTTGATGTTGCGGTCGGCGGAGCAGGAAACGCCCATCCCGACCGGGCAGGAGGCGCCGTGACGCGGCAGGCGGACGACGCGGACGTCATGGCAGAAGTACTTGCCGCCGAACTGGGCGCCGATGCCGCTCTCCTGTGCTGCCTTGAGTAGCTTTGCCTCGAGCTCGACGTCGCGGAAGGCCTGGCCACCCTCGTTGCCGGAGGTGGGGAGGGCGTCGAGGTACTTGGCGCTGGCGAGCTTTACGGTCTTGAGGCAGGTCTCGGCGCTGGTGCCGCCGATGGCGAAGGCCAGGTGGTACGGCGGGCAGGCCGCGGTGCCGAGGGTCTTCATCTTGGCCACCAGGAACTTCACCAGGCTGTCCGGGTTGAGGAGGGCCTTGGTCTCCTGGTAGAGATAGGTCTTGTTGGCCGAACCGCCCCCCTTGGCCATGAAGAGGAACTTGTACTCGGTTCCCTTGGTGGCGTAGAGGTCGATCTGGGCCGGGAGGTTGGTCCCGGTGTTGATCTCCTTGTACATGTCGAGAGCCACGGTCTGCGAGTAGCGCAGGTTTTCCTCCGTGTAGGTCTTGTAGACCCCCTTGGAGAGGTATTCCTCGTCGTTGGCGCCGGTCCAGACCTGCTGGCCCTTCTTGCCCATGACGATGGCGGTGCCGGTGTCCTGGCAGACGGGCAGCTCCAGCTGTGCGGCCACCTCGGCGTTTCTCAGGAAGGCGAGGGCGACGCCCTTATCGTTCTGGGAGGCCTCCGGGTCGGCGAGGATTTTCGCGACCTGCTCGTTGTGCTCCGGACGCAGCATGAACGAGAGATCCTTCATGGCGGTGTTGGCCGCGACGGTCAGCGCCTCAGGCGCCACCTTGAGGATCTCCTGGCCTTCGAAATTCGCCACCGATACGTACTTCTGTGAATCGGGGATGAGGCGGTATTTCGTGGTGTCCGGCCCGAGCGGGAAGGTGTCCTGGTACTTGAAATCGGGAGTTGCCATCGGTTGTCTTCTCCTTTTGGTGGGATGATGGTGACTAACTGTATTCGAAGAAAAATCGTCGCTTGAATGGTCGCGCCGGCTCGAATCGTATGCCGCCCGCCGTAATTTGTATACAGCATGTGAATATATTGCAAACGGCTCATTTTGTCGAGAGGAAGTTTAGGGAGCGCGCACGAGGAAGAGGTCGGTAGGGATGGGGCTATAGGGCAGGGGAGCGGGGTCGAATCGCTGGGTGAGTGGGGTGCTGCTGGTGGTTGCTGGTTGGTCCTGGCAACGGAGGGGAGAATGATTATTCGCCCCTACCGATTCCTTCCCCCTCCCCTGGAAGGAGGGGGCTGGAGACCGCATATCCACAGCTCACTTCTGACGCCCGAAGACCTTCATCACCGGCGGCGGGACCACCTTGTATTCCATCCCGGTGCCACCACCGACCGCCAACCTCGGCAGCGCCGATGACGTCACGGTTGGATCCACCACCAGGTCCCTCGTCAGGAAGTACACCATCTGCCGCTGGGCTAGCTGCAACGATATCGGGGAGTTGACCGCATCGATGAGGAAATTATGGGTGACGTCCGCCTGGTCGAATTGGAAATAACCCTCCCGCGGCGCGGTTGCCGTGGCGTCTATGGCGGCCAGGGTCGCCTTCGGCGCCAGCGTGCCTCCGGAAAGGGTGAACATGAAGAGCGACGGGATCCTGCCGGAGGCATATGCCAGCTCCTTGAAACCGGGGGCGATGTCCGTTCCCAGTGCCCCGCGTCCGCCGAGGGCGTTGCCGAAATAGCGGGTGCTGGAGTTGGGAACCACCAGGTCTCCGTTCAATGGCGTCCCCGTGGCGCTGAACGTCGTGCTGGTCCCCTCCTGAATCGAGATGCGTCCGGAGAGCCGCGATGGCAACTGGTCGGCCGACTGGAAGTTCGGCAGCGGTGTGGTCATGGTGGCAGGATCGACCGGGTCGAGCACCGTCTGGGTGAGGAGGAAGAACTGCTCGTAGCTTGGTGTTCCTGTCGCGATACCCTTGGCGGCAAGTCCCGCGTTTATGCCCGGTCCGAAATCGGGGCTTTCCCGGATCAGATAGGCGACGCGGCCCCCGGGGGAGTTCAGCAGCCCCTTCATGTCCCTATCGAGCGAAGCCTGGGTGTAGGGTGGCTGTCCCGTGGCCGGATTAAGCGTCGTATTGCCGGCCAGGTAATAGGCGCCGACGATGGCGCCGAGGCTCAGAGCGACGTATCTCGGCTTGATGGCTGGATTAGGCGCGTTGGCCCCCAAGGCCGCGAATCCCATCGCGGCGAAGGCCGGATTAAAACTGGGGGTGGCAATTACCAACTCGAGCCGGTCCAGGTTGAAAGCCGCCTGCTGGATGTTGGAGCGGGTGGCCAGCGGAGCTCCCAAGGCCATGAAGTCCTGGGTCCACTGCTCCCGCACGGTGTGCCCCGGCATCGCCAGTTGGCCGTGCAGCGGGAGGTCGATGGCCACCACTGCGAAGCCCGCCGCGGTCAGGGAACCGGCGACCCCGAGCACATCTTCCTTCTGGCGGTTGATGCCGTGCTGGAAGATGACCAGCGGCCAACCACCCGTCGGAGGCGTACCTGCCGGAGAGAGGTAGACGAACGGAATCTGTCGCTCGGAGTTGTACCTGTAGCCGGTGAGCCTGCCGGTGGTGAAGTTGCGGAAAGGCTGTACCACGGAAGTTGCCGCGCTGTAGGTGCCGAACGGGACGTTGAGGTTTATCGACCTGCTCGACCGCGCCACGACGGGATTTACCGATATGTCGGCACTGGTGAAGGTCCCGGTCGCCACCGCCCCGACGCTGGCAGGAGCGCTGACCGTTCCGCCTGTCACGCTGGCCCAGTAACTTGCCGGGGTCAGGCCCGAAGGGGTGGTAACGGTGACGCTGTTCAGGCCGGCTCCGATCCAGCTCTTCCCGGGGAGTCCGCCGGGGAGGTCACTGCCGGCGGCGAATGCCCGCAACGCGCTTTCCACAGGCACGAAGCTTCCGGCAGGATTCCCCGGGGCGGTGGAGACAAAGCCTGCCGTGGTGGTGATGAACCGCCCCAGGAGGGCGATCTGCGTCCTGCTCGATACCGTGGTGATTGACGAGGAGGCTGTCATGTCGTTCATGACCTTGGCGTAGCCGGAAAATAAGATGTTCCCGCCCGAATCAACGGTATTGGCGCGGATGGCCTCGAGCCCGGCGAAGGCCCCCCCCAGCGGAACCGTCGACTTCAGTGCCTGGAAATATACCGAACCGGTGACGGACGCGCCGGTAGCGGCGTCTTTTACCCGGTTGGTCACCAGGTAGAGGTAGCGTGTCCCGGGCAGCAGCGGGAAGTTGGGAAACAATGAAACGTCGCTTCTCCCCGCTGTGTACTTGAAGGTAAAGAGTCCGGTGACCTCGGTGAAGCGCAGCGCGTTGTTCTCAGTGGCGGTCGGGCTGGCACTGTCGGGGGTGATCTGGAAGACCTTGATGTTTTCGGGCGTAACGGTCGAGGCAACCAGCGGAGCGGCAAAGCGGATGTAGATCGGCGCGTTTAATCCGGAGACGGCGTTGGTGTTGCCTACCTCGTAGCGGTTGACGTAGGCCAGAGCCTCCAGCGGGTTCATGGCTGCTGTAGCCGGACGGCTGATGACGTCGCCGGTCGCCGGGTCGGTGAACTGGGTAAGGGGATCCTTCGCCGTCGCCGTGGCCAGGACGTTGGGAAGCGGGATAGTCCCGGTCGTGGGGTCGAAGAGGGCAGTGTTCGAGCTCGTGCTTTCGGTCCCGCCGGAGTGTTCCCCGCAGCCGCCCAGCGGGAGCAGGATCAAAAGATACAGCACGAAGCGTTGCAAGAAACCTTTCATAATCCACCTCGTCGGACGGCAGTCGCTTTCCCCGTTTCCTTCACCCTTCACCCTTCACCCTTCACCCTTCACCCTTCACCTTTCACCTTTCACCTTTCACCTTTCACCTTTCACCTTTCACCTTTCACCTTTCACCTTTCACCTTTCACCTTTCACCTTTCACGCCTCTAAAACTTGACCGTGATATTGGCGGCCAGGAGGTAGGCGTCGCTCTTGAACGTGCCGTCAGCGCCGCGCAAGGTGGACATGTCCTGGTTGTTTACCTTGCGGTCCAGGAAATGGACCCACATGTAGGCGAGATCGAATGCGGCATAGTCGTTGTGAATTCCCGTCCCTATGGCAAAGCTGTGACGGTCGGAGTCGGGCAGCAGCGGGTCGATGGTGGCATCCGGAACGGGAGAGATGTCATAGGAGTAGCCGGCCCTGAGGTCCACCCGTGGGGTCAGCGCGTACTGGGCACCGAACTTGTAGCTCCAGACGTCCTCCCAGTTTCGGGGCTCAGGCTGATTGTTGAAAGCGGCGAATTGCGGGCTGTCGAATTCGATTTCAAACTTCTTGAAAGAGCTCCATCCGGTCCTGGTGGCGTCGAATTCGAGCGTCAGTTTGTCGGTGGGGCGCCAGGCGACGGCAAGGTCCAGCGAATCGGGTAGGGTCACGGTGGTCGAGGCCGCAGTCGTTGCCCGTGCGCGCGTGAAAGGGAAAAGTGCTGTGCTTGAGAGCCCGATGGCCCCCAAGCCTGTCGGTGTTGTGGCCAGGAAATTGGCATCACCCCGTATGTCGAGGTTTACTTCACTGCGGTAGGCGAGGCCAAATGACAGGTCCCGGCGGGGCTTCCACATGATTCCGAAGTTATAGCCGAAGCCTGTGGCCGTCCCGTCCAGGCCCAGTGACCCCAGCTCGAAGGCTCCGGAGGGGGGGGAAGGGTTGGACGGGTCAATGAAGGGACTGTAGGCCGACCTCTGCAGCGAGACGATGGCGTAGGTCACGTCGAGTCCGGCTGCGACTGCAAGCTTGAGGTCGTCGAAACGGTAGGCCACGGTTGGCTGGAAATTGACCGGCTTGATGGAGACGTTCTGGACTTGGTTGCGGAAGACGCTGCTGTCATCCCAGCTCTTGGACAGGGGGTAGATCGCGTTTATCCCCAGCCCGACCGAGAGGGGAGCCTTGTGGAAGCTGTAGGTGGCGTAGAAGGTAGGCGAGACGACCAGATCCCGCTTCGACCTTTCCTTAACCACCGAGTTGCCGGTATCGAGAGGGGGATTGCCGCTCAGGGGAGTGGTCCCGGTGAACTCGGTCTGCGGCTCCGTTATCCCGGTCATCCCCACGCTGAACTGGGCTCCCCGGAGGAAGGCGATGCCGGCAGGGTTGAAATAGAGCGCTGAGGGATCATCCGCCTGTGCCGAGAAGGCATTCGCCATGGACATGGCCTTGGCGCCCTGTTCGCTTATTTTGAATCCCGCCGCATAACATGTGCCGCTCATCCCCCAGACGAAGCTGAAGATGGCGGCACAAAGCGATGCCTTTCTCATTGGGTTCTCCTTTAGAGAAATCATGAGGATGACCGAGTTTTGCCTGACATGCTTCGAATTGTGGAAAGGAGGCTCCGCATAGCCTGAACCCGCGGCCTCTCAACCAACCGCAGGCAGAGCGCTGCAGAATAAAGATGAATATCTGCTCATGCTACAGCCGTTAACGGCGAAGTCAAGGCGCTATCATTATGAATTCACAGCCGGAAAGGTGAGATGCGATCCAGAAAATAGGTGCACGCGGATCACATCTGATAAGGTCGGATTAAAACCAGATTGAGTCGAAGGAAGGTCGTCATACCCGCGCAGGCGGGTATCCTGTTTTGTCGGATCTGGATTCCCGCATTCGCGGGAATGACATAAATTGGGGGGGGCAATTCCGTTTCGGTATCAGATGTCGATCCGATTTGATCAGAAGTTATCCGCGGGAACGGGCTTTTCCTGCCTGTGGGTCAGTCGCGGGTGGATACGCTGGCCTCGACGGCGAAGCGCTTGATCTTCCTGGTGGTGGTTTTGGGGAACTCGTCCTCGCGCAGCGTGAAGCGCTTCACGCGCTTGTAGTCGGCAAGGCTATTGCCGGCAGCGAGGACCTCTTCCCTGACCAGCTTTTCCACATGAGCCACGGTCATCCGGCCGAGCCCGTGGTCGAGGGCGTAGTTGTCGAGCTCCTCCTGGTTGGGATAGATGATGGCGTGGACTTCCTCCGCTGCCGGGCCGACCTTGTGTCCGTAAACCATGACCTCGGCTATGAACCTGCTCTTCAGCAGTTCGTTCTCGACCTCTTCCGGATAGACGTTCTTGCCGTTGGGTGTGACGATCAGGTTCTTGACCCTGCCGCAGATCGAGAGGTAGCCGTCGGGGTCGAGGCGGCCCAGGTCGCCGGTGCGGTACCAGCCGTCCCGGAGCACCTCTGCCGTCGCCTCGGGGTTCTTGTAATACCCCTGCATCACGTTGGGCCCTTTGACCACGATCTCGCCGATCCCTTCCTCGTTGGGGTTGTCGATGCGGACCTGGACGTACGGGAACAGGCGGCCCACCGTCCCGAGCCTCGTTCCTCCCGGGTTCTCCGCCGAGATGACCGGCGATGTTTCGGTGATGCCGTAGCCCTGGTAGACGGGGATGCCGAAGGAGAGGAGGCCTTTGGCGATGGCGGGGTCGAGGGCGGCTCCCCCGCTGATGAAGATGGTACCTGCCCCGAAGGCCTTCTTGACCTTGGAGCTCACCAGCTGGCGCGTGATGGGCATGGAGAATAGGACCTTGGAGAGCCTGTGGACATCGACATTTTTCCTGATCCGGTCCAGTATCATCTTGTAGACAGCCGGGACCCCCAGCAGGAAGGTCGGCTTCACCTCCCCCAGGTTTTCCCCCAGTTTTTTCAGCGACTCCGCGAAGGAGACCTTACCGCCGACGGAGAGCGGGAGCAGCACGCCGGCCACCTGTTCGAAGACGTGATTGATGGGGAGAAAGGAGAGTGTGTGCATGGTGTCGTCGAGGCTGAAGTGCGAGGCGGCGCCCTGGATGTTGGAGATGATATTGGCGTGGGAAAGCATGGCCCCCTTCGAGCGGCCGGTCGTTCCGGAGGTGTAGAGAATGACGGCGGTGTCGCTGCTTTTTCGCTGTGACGGTGGAGGGGGCGTGTCCTGCAGCATCGCGTCCAGTGGGATCATCTTTCCGTCCGGGAGGACCGGCATCGGCACGGAAAGGATAGGGTCCAGCAGATGCGGCTCCCGATCCTTCCCCTTGGCAGGGGCGGAGACCAGCAGGCGGTGGACCTGGCCTGCCAGGATTTCCATCCTCGACACCGATTCCTGCGGAATCTCGTGGTTCTTGACCAACTCCCGCCACTCCGCCAAAAGTTCTTCCAGCGCCTTCGCCATCCTCACGTCGTGGACGTGAGGCTTCGAAGGGTGCAGGATGATGACGGTTTCCAGCCCCGGGAGGGCCGGGATGCACTGCATCAGGGTATCGAGGCAGGCTTCGTCCGTGAAGATGAGGCGGGCCTCGGAGTCGGCAATGATGTGACGGAGTTCGGCGCTCTTGAGGTCTTTGTCGACAGGAACGACGACGCCCCCGGCCCTCAGGATGCCGAGGTAGGTCTCAACCCAGCGCATGGAGGAGGGGGCAAGGATCGCCACGTGTTCGCCGGGCCTAAGTCCCAACTTGACGAGGCCGGAAGCGATCCTCCCGGAGTTTTCCCATAGTTCCCGGTAGGTCGCTTCCCGCCAGACACCGGTGACCTTCTGTCGGAGTGCCGTTCTGTCAGCAAAGGCTTCACAGCGGGTTTTCAGAAAGGAGTCGATGGTCTGCACGGATCTGCTCCTGGCGGCGTGATATGAAGTAGTTATATCAACAATCACCAGCTGCTGCCAGAAAAGATCTCGTAACTGCAGAAGCCACCGCCTGCGTCAGTGCAGGGTCCTTCCTTTCATTACCTCTCCGAGCATCTGGCGCAGCGTGTCCTCCTCCACGAACTGGAAGAGCTCGCTCTTGCCGAACGCCACCTCCACCGTGCCGCGGCTTTTCTTGAGCGTTACGGAGACTTCGTGTACCCCGTTCCCGAGCAGGCCCGAATAAACCTGCTCGACGATATTTCCTATGCGATGGGGTTCCCTGCCGCGAAGTTCGAAATAAACAGCCTGGTCCAATGCGTCGTTGGTAAGGTAGATCATGGTGCACCTCCTTGTTTTCCTACATTGAACCGCACCGGTGAGACAGAATAAGTCGTTACCGCCCGAGGCGGCATGGTTTCGGCATTGTCGCCATCGTGTCACCTTACCCACCCTGTGTCTGCGGGGGGAAGCGCCCCGCGGCGCGCAAGCCTCTCCCCTCCCGCCCGCGGGGGTGTACTCCGGATCAACGCGGAGCTTGACAATGTTCAGCGGCTCGGATAATGAGGCAGGATGAGTAGGCACGGAGGGCTGGATGGAGTCGGATCGAACCAAATGGAATCAACGTTACTCGGGGGGCGAGTACCTCTTCTCTCTCACCCCGTGCCGTTTCCTGGCGCAGAGCCTGGACCTGGTGAAGATGCTGGTCCCGGGGCGGCGGGCGCTGGACTTGGCCTGCGGTGAGGGGAGAAATGCCATCTTCCTGGCCAGGAACGGGTTCGAGGTCGATGCGGTCGATATTTCGGAGCGGGGACTCGCGAGGGCGCGGGGCCGGGCAACGGAGCTGGGGCTCGCCATCAACTTCGTGCAGGCTGATCTGGAGCAATACCGGCTGGAAAAGGTCTACGACCTGATAGTCGACTTCAACTTCCTGCTGAGGCCGCTCCTTCCATCCATGGTCGAAGCCCTCGCGCCGGGCGGGGTCATCGTCATGGAGACGATTCTGAGCGCCCCGCACCTGCAGGGGGAGCACAACGCGGATTTTTTGCTGCAACCGGGGGAACTGGAGCTGCTGTTTTCAGGCTTTGAAGGAAGGATACTGAGGCTTGAAGAGGATCCCTTGCAGGAGACACCGCTGGCGAGGGTGATGTATCAGAAAAGCGTTTCTCGCGGATAGAATCGGATAACATCTGATCCGACTTCTGATTTTCAAAAAGAGCTTAATCGGATTTTGATCAGAAGTTATCGGAGTTGATCCGCGAGAAACGTTTTCAAGGTTTACCTGGTGCCGACGTAGACGGTGGCGATGCCTCCGGTGAGGTCGTAGTGCCTGACCTCCTTGAATCCTACCTTGGACATGATGGCCTTGAAATCCTGCCGGGAAGGGAACTCCAGCACGGAGTCGGGAAGGTACTGGTAGGCGCTCATCCTGGAGAAGAGTCCTCCGACCTTGGGGAGCACCTTCAGGAAGTAGAAGTGGTAGAGCGACCTGAAGACAGGCAAGGTCGGAGTGGAAAACTCCAGGATCACGATCCGTCCGCCGTCCCTCAGCACCCGGTGCATCTCGGACAGACCCTTGGTGCGGTCGACCACGTTCCTGATCCCGAACGAGATGGTGGCGGCGTCGAACGTCCTGTCTTCGAAGGGAATCTCCTCGCAGGGAGCCACCTGGAATGAGATGCGTCCGGCATGGCGGGATTCCTCAACCTTGACCCGCCCCAGGTCGACCATCTCCTTGCAGAAATCTATGCCGACGATGCTGACGGAAGCGGGGGTCTGAGAGGCGATCTCGATCGCGACGTCACCTGTCCCGGTCGCCACGTCGAGCACCTTCCCCGCGCCGGAAACGCCGATCTTCTTGACTGCGAAGCGGCGCCAGCGGCGGTCAATCCCCAGCGAGAGGAGGCGGTTCAGAAAGTCGTAACGCGGAGCGATGGTCCCGAACATGGCGCGTATACGTTCACCCTTTTCCGACAGTGCGTACATATTTTCCTACCTTTTTAATCTTTAAAATGCTATAAATTTTAAGCCCTTTGCCAGCGGCTCTGCGATTTAAAGTCTGTTTATTAGCACAAAGTGGCCCGGCTTGCCAGTAAAAAGGGTGAAATCGCCGTCTGTCCCAGAGAGGAGAAAGTAGCTTGTTCCCGTATTTCCGGCCCCAGGATATCGCCGATATCCTGATCATGACCTTCCTGGTTTACCAGCTCTACAGCTGGTTCAAGAACACCAAGGCCCTCCAGGTCGTGCTTGGGCTGCTCTTTCTCGGCGTCATCTACGTTATTACCAAGAATCTCGGCCTCTTCATGACCAGCTGGATACTGCAGGAGCTCGGGACGGTCTTGCTGGTCCTGCTCATCGTGGTTTTCCAGAGCGAGATCAGGCAGGCCCTTTACCGGCTCAGCCTGCTCCGGAAGCTCTTCGACCGGCAGGAGACCCCGGTGCGGGTCGATCTCCTCGAATTTTCCGCAACCGTTTTCGCCCTTGCCGAACAGCGCATCGGCGCCCTTGCCGTCTTCCAGCGTGAAGAGCTTCTGGACGACCTGATCCTTCATGGCGTGCCCCTCGACTCCCTGGTGACCAAGGAACTCCTGACCAGCATCTTCAACCCCAGCTCCCCCCTCCACGACGGCGCGGTCCTGATCAAGGACGGCAGGGTCGCCCTGGCCTCCTGCCACCTGCCGCTGTCGGTGAGCTCTGAGGTCCCGCAGCATTTCGGGACCCGCCACAGGGCCGGCCTCGGCCTCTCCGAGCGCTCCGACGCCGCCATCGTCATCGTCTCCGAGGAACGGGGCGAGGTTTCGCTTTCGGTGGCGGGGCAGTTGGAGTGGATCAAGTCGCAGTCTGAGCTTCATGAGAGGCTCAATTCCCTGCTGCTGCCGCTCTCCACCGAGGCGCAGAGGGTAGGGTGGATCACCAGGCTTTTCTCCAATTTCTGGCCCAAACTGGCGGTCTTCGCCCTGGTTGTCGTCAGCTGGCTCCTGATCACCTTCCGGCAGGGGGAGATTCTTACCGTTTCCGCTCCCATTAAATACCGCAACGTCCCCGAAAGCCTGACCCTGTCCCGCACCTATCCCGACGAGATCGAGCTGCAACTCAGGGCCTACTCCAACCTGATCTCGTCACCCAAGGACCTGAACGTGGTGGTCGATCTCGACCTCTCCAAGGTCAGGGAGGGGGCCAACAGCGTCCAGATCAGGAAGGAAGACATCAAGCTTCCTCCGGGGGTAGCCGTCGCCAACCTCGCCCGTCCGACTGTCAGGGTGGTTACCGTACGTAAAACAATGAAGGACGGATTGCGGCCTCGTTGATTTCTGCAAGTTGCTGTTATTTAAATAGGTATAACTGAGCGAGGAGGTGCTTCATCATCATTAAACTTGACAATGCTGCGCAATTGTTATACAAATTGAGGCACTTTTGTTTGTTTGTAAAACGATGAAGGAGGATTCATGACATATAGACTGAAACTGATAGCCTTATGCCTTTTCATCCTGTCCTTCCCTTCCCTCGCCCTTGCCGCAAAAACCCATCGTGTAAAAAAGAACGAAACCGTTTACACCCTCGCCAAGAAATACCACGTCACCGTTGCAGAATTGAAGTCCGCCAACAACCTGGTTGGCAACAAGCTCAAGCCCCGCTCCGTCCTGGTCATCCCTCCCCGCACTGTTGCCGCGGCTGCACCGGTTTCCTCCGGCGCCTCGGTCTACAAGGTGAAGAAGGGGGACTCCCTGGCCCGGATCGCGAAGAAAACAGGGGTCTCGGTGGCGGAACTGAAGAGGCTTAACGGTATCGGCGGCAAACAGCGGGTCAAGCCCGGGAAGGTGCTGGTGTTGAAGGAAAGCGCACCGGTGGAGGAGCCGCGGCCGAAGATGGTCAAGAGGCTGCAGCTGCGGCACGGCGACCTCTTCAGCGACAAGGATTATGAGCAGAGCCTGCAGGAACTGGCCGAGCTGGAGCCCGAGCACCAGGTCGACCTGAGGAAGAGCACCGAGCTGAAGGTGGATGGAATCAGCGAGCTGAAGAAATCGGCCTACGGCTTCCTCGGCACCCGTTACCGTTTCGGCGGGAACTCGCGGGCCAGCGGCATCGACTGCTCCAGCTTCGTGCAGAAGGTCTTCCGTGAGCTCGAGGTCTCGCTTCCCCGTACCGCACGTGAGCAGTTCGAAGTCGGCAGTGCGGTTGCCCCCGGCGACCTGCAGAGGGGAGACCTGATCTTCTTCAGCACCTATGCCTCCTATGCCTCCCACGTAGGCATCTACCTCGGCGACAACAAGATGATCCACGCTTCCTCGCGTGACCGCCGAGTAGTGATCTCGCCGATGAACACCGCCTACTACCGTTCCCGTTTCCTGGGGGCCAAGAGGATCACCAAGGTCAACCCGGATGTCTTCAAGCTCGACGACCTGATTCTCGGTGTCGAGGAGGAGAAGCCTGACGAGATCCAGCAAAACGACGCGCTTGGCCTGAGCAGCAACTAACGCCAGGTCCAAGTGACGTGACTTCCGAATCCGGCCCCCTGTGGGCCGGATTTTTTTATGGCTCTGTCCGACCCGCCCCCCGTCCGGCATCCGGTTCAGTGAGGGGGTACGATGAGCCCGTGGCCTTGGTTTGACCCGGTGCGAGGCGGAAGCTCCGGCTCCTGCCAAACGACTCCATACCCGAAGAGCCGAGTTGTGGTACAAAAGAGACGATGAAGATACTTCTGACTTACAAGGCACATCCCGCTGGGGCCGAGGATCCCTTCACCTCCCTGCTGCCCGCAGGACTCCTTACCCTCGACGCTGTGGCGCGGGAGGCGGGACACCAGGTCACGCTGGCCAACCTTTCCGGGTTTACCTGGCCGAAGGTGCGCCAACTCCTCAAGAATCTCCGTCCGGAGCTGGTGGGGATTTCCCAGTTCACCCACAACAGGGAGGAGTCCCTGGCCCTCGCCAGGCTCGCCAAGGAGTTGAACCCCGGATGCTTCGTGGTTCTCGGCGGTCCGCACGCCACCCACTCGTGGCGGGAAGTCCTTGCCCGTCACCGCGAAGTCGACGCGGTGGTTCTGGGGGAAGGGGAGGCCACCCTGGTCGAACTTCTCGAGGCGATCCAGGCGTGCCGGGGGCTGTCAGAGGTTGCCGGACTTGCCTACCGCAAGGATGATCAGGTCGTAGCCAGCGCTCCCCGTTCCCCGATCAGTGAGCTGGACGCCCTCCCGCTCCCCGGGGGGCGCACCGGTGAGAGCGTGGGGGTCGACTACCGGCGCCAGCTCGAGTTCGTAATCACCTCCCGCGGCTGCCCCGCGAGCTGCCTTTTCTGCTCCTCTCCCCTCTTCTGGGGCAGGGGCGTCCGCTTCCGCTCTCCCGCTTCGGTCGTTGCCGAGATCCGCATGCTGAAGGACCGCTACGGCCTGATCTACTTCTCCTTCCGGGATGATACCTTCACGGCCGACCGCAAAAGGGTGCTGGAGATCTGCCGGCTCCTGCAGGAGCAGGACCTGCACATCCTCTGGAACTGCCAGTCGCGAGTCAATGCGGTGGACGAGGAGATGCTGGTCGCCATGAAGAAGGCCGGGTGCGAGTGCATCCAGTTCGGGGTGGAGTCCGGCTCTCCGCAGATGCTGAAGGTGCTGGGGAAGAGGATCCTCCCGGCCGATGTGGAGCGGGCCGCGGCGATGGTGCGCCGTGTGGGCATCAACCTTTCGGTCTACCTGATCACCGGGATACCCGGAGAGGGGGAGGCCGATCTGCGGCAGACCGTGCGGCTGATCGAGAAGGTCAGGCCGCAGGACGGTCAGGTCTCGCCGCTGGTTTACTATCCCGGGACGAGGTTGTTCGACGAAGCGGTGCGGGGGCAGGGGGTGCCGGCGGATATCTTCGAAGAGCCGCAAGGAGAGGGTTTCCCGGTCCGCACCGATGCCTTTGTGGAAAGAAGCAGGGTTTCGATGCTGAAAGCCTTGGCGCGTGCTGGAAGGAAGGCTCTCTTCACCCGGGAGGATTTCAAGGGGCAGCGCACACTGGTCGGGTACTCGTTCGTCACTGAAATGCTCTTTGGGGAGGCGCTGGAGCAGGGTGGGGACTGGGACGGAGCGCTGGTGGTGTATCGTGAGATGGCCCGGAAGGAGCCTGACAACCCGTGGGGGCATCTCCTTTACGCAGGGCTTCAGGCCAGAATGGAGCAGTTCCCAGCTGCCCGTGCCTCGTATCTCAAGGTATTGAAGCTCGTCCCCCGGCACCTGCCGGCTTACCTTGCTCTGGGCGAGATTGCCCTTGAGACAGGCGATGTGGCTTCTGCCAAGCGGCACTTCCAGGAGGCGCTGAAGCTCGATCCGGAAAACGCGGCAGCCCTGGAAGGATTGGCCGCCACCAAGTAACGCCCACCCTCCTCAACGACCCCTCTCCCTTCGGGCTGGGGTCGTCATTGATGCTGCACCAGGGTGCCCGGGGCAACGCCCTCACCCTGCCCTCCCCCGGAGGGGGAGGGGTACTCAACCCCCCTTGGTCCCAGCCCGGAGGGGGAGGGCTAGGGAGGGGGAAAGGTGGTGTCATCCCCGAGGTAAGGGCTAGTTCCGCAGACGCAAAAAAAGGGGTCGCGACCGTAAGGTCGCACCCCTTTCTTTGTATCTGCCTTTGCTGCCGAGGCTTACTTGTTGACTGCGAGGCCCGGAGCGAAAATGATCTTGTCGAAGGTACGCTTCAGGGTCTTGCTCTGGAAGTTCACCATCGGCGGGGAGTCCGGGAACTCGACGGTGTCGCCGACTTTCACAGGGGTCTGCATAGCGGCAACCCAGATCTTCTGGCCGTTCTCGTCAACCAGCACGTAGGTGTACCCGCCGGAGTCCATGGTCTCGAGGACCTTGCCCTTGTGGCCGGTGCCCGGTTTGACTTCCTGCGGCTTCAGCCCTGCGTGCGGGTTTTCGCCGGGAGCGGCAGCCGGCATCTGTCCTGCGGGTGCTGCCTCGGGAGCCGTTGCCTTCGGAGCTTCTTCCTTCTTCTTGCAGCCGGCAGCTGCTACGGCAACAATTGCCAACATGACTACCAAAGTCTTCTTCACAGTTTCCTCCGTGGTGAATTGATTTAAGCGTTAATCGTCGCTCAAAATACCACCGTTTAAACCTCATTACAACAGAAAAATTACGCCAACTCATTGACAACGGGTGCGACTTCGGGTATGGGACCGGCCCGGGGTCAGTTTCCCAGCAGGACCTCTCCGGTGTCGGTAATCAGTCGCGCGGGGAGCTCGAAGACCCTTTTGAAGATGTTCAGCACGCCCTTGCCCAGGGATTTCACCGGGACCGCCTTCACCTGCGGGTCATCGATCCTCCCCTTTGCTTCGAAGTAGGTGGTGATCAGCGAGTGATCCTTGCCGGTGAGGATCCAGCCCACGATGGGGATCCGGCTTACCACCTTGTCCACCGTCTGCAAAGGCTGCACCCCGATCGACATGTCCAGCTCCTCTCGGGCCAGGTCCAGTTTTCCGACGGCGGAGAGGTTCATGGCGTTACTGTCCATGAAGAGGTTGCTGGTGGTGGCGACGCCGTCACGTATGGCGAAGTCCCCGGTTATCTTGTTGTACGGCATCCCCCCCGAGACCATGTCCGGGAGCTGGCCCTTGAAGAGCTGCGAGACGTTCAGGATGGAGAAGATCTTCGACAGGGTCGAGAATTTCCTGACACTGCCGTCTTCGATCTTAAGCTTCACCGCGCCCAGCGCCGTTCTGCGGAGCTCGGGGGAGGTCTCTCCCTTGGCCGTCACTTCTCCCTGCATCGACATGCTCCCGGTGAGCTCCTGCTTCTTCGCGCCCAGGAACCGCGCCATCTTTTCGGCCGAGACCCGCTGGACTGTGCAGTTGACCTGGTAACGGGGTGCGCCGGAGCCGAAGTCGATACGCATCCTGCCGGTTATCTCCCCGTCCATGCAGCTGACTTCCAGGGGCTGAAGATAGAGGATGTTGTCCTCCAGCATGGCCACCGTCCTTAGCCGCTGAAAGGGGACGTCCAACGCCTTCCCCTCGCTGGCGAAGAGGTGGACCTTCATGCTCACCCTGTTCCCGCTCCCTCCCGTTGACAGCCCGAAAAGGGGGGTGATGTCCGGAAGCTCCAGGTGTGGCGAGGTGACAGCGAGATCCATCTTCGGGTGCTGCAGGTCCTGGACCACCCCCTTGACCTGCACCTGGCTCCGCCCCAGCGTCGCCGATAGCGAGGTGATCTGCAGGTAATCCTTCTCCCTGTTGTAGGAGAGGGTCCCTTCCACTTTCTGTGTCCTCAGCGGGACCTTTCCCTGCCCGAAACCGAGGTCGGTGAAATCGATCCCGGGGGAGTAGAAGGAGCAGGTGACGCTAGGCTTCTTGAATCCGGTGACGGTGCCATGTCCGCTGAACGCCGAGTTCCCCACTCTCGCCGAGAGCTGCGAGCTTTCCACGGTTTCTCCGTTGATCTGGAGGCTGCCGTTGACCCCGGTGACCGGCTTCATCTTTTCCCCCGCCTTCAGCGAAACGCCGGAAAGGGCCACCGTCCCGCCCCAGGTCAGCCGGTCCATCCCCGGCCCCGTGGCGTGCAGCTGCGCCTGCACCTTCCCCGCCGGGCGGTAGGGGGCGTAGGTAGGCATCAGCGGCCCGACGTCGGCAGCCTGGAACTGGTTGGTCCTGAATTCGAAGCTGATGGGGCCGTTGTAGCGGCTGACGGCGGTGGCGGCGAGGGAAAGGGAGCCCAGCTGGTAGTTGAGAGCGGTGATGCGATAATCTTCCTTCCCGAAAGCCAGGCGGAAGGCCATGGTGTTGGGTCGCCCCTTCGGCTTGGAAACGATTTCCGGTGCGGTGTAGGCTACGGGGCCGAGGTCCCAGCTTCCGGAGATGTTGTAGAGCGAGGTGGTCCCTTCACCGGTGACCTTGGCGGTGGAGCCGTCGGTGAGGCTTATCTTGGCGCCACCGACCGCCCAGGCGGCCTCGGGCTGCCTGGCGCGGACGTTGGCCGAGAAGAGGTAGCGGCAGGGTGCGTCGGTCGGGTAGTCGGTGATCCTCCCCTCGAGGGCCATCGGGGAGGTGCCGAAGTTGCCGGTCATCCCCTTGAGGATGAAGTCCTTCCCCTCCAGCCTCAGCTCCCCCTTGATGGCGCTCACCACCGGGAAGGTGCCGCCGTAGGCCACGACCCCATCCTCGACGTGCGCCTTGACCCACAGGATGTTGTAGTTCGTCCCCCGCTCCATATGGAGGATCTGGCTGACCGTGCCGTCGAGGCGCCCCTCCTCCAGCCGGTAGAGACCCCCCATGACCTTCCGCTCGATGAAGTCGGCGGTGTCCTTGACGATGATGCCGTAGGGGATGAACTGCCGGAATTCGCGCAGGTTGAAGCGGGTGGTGGAGGCCTTGGCGGTGATGCGCATGTCCCTGGAGTAGATCCCGGAAAGGAGGCAGCTGCCGTTGACCACCAGGCCGTCGACGTTGGCCTTGATGCCGGTGAGGTGGAGGTTCTCCCCCTTCCGCTCGATCTCGCAGGAGGCCTTGACCGACTTCGGGGTGAGCCTTGCGTGGAAGACCTGCGGGTAATCGAGATCGAGCCTGCCGATGGTGAGTTCCACCTTGCTCTTGAAGGCGTCGAGGCGCCCCCTGAGTGTCGCTTCCACTCCGAACTCTCCCGCGAGGGTCTTGAAGGGAACAAACGTGCGGTAGTAGGGCCAGAAATGCGAGGAGTCGAGCGGACCGGTGCGGACCCTGCCGGTGACTTCGCAGCTGGTCCAGGCTTTTCCCTCTTCCGGGAGCTTCACCGCCCCGGCCAGTAAGACGGGGACCTTGCGGGTGCCCGAAGTGAGCGAACCGGAGAGCTTGAAATCGCAGCTCTTGCCGCGGGTAAGGCGGCTCAGATAGAGGTCGGTGTCGGAAAGTTCGGTAACCACCGGAGCCTCGGAAACCGCCAGGTCGGTGAAGCGGAGATGGGCGTTCTTCAGCTGGATGCCGCCGATCTTCGTGGAGGTGCCGGAGGGCTGGGAGAAGAGGTCGCTCAGGTTGAAGACCCCCTGGCGGTCGCGGGAGAGCTGCAACGTCGGGCGCTCGAGCTGCATGCGGGAGAGCACCAGTTCCTTTCGCAAGAGCGGGATCAGGGCGATCCTGATGGTCAGGCTGTCGGCCTTGATGAAGTCCCCCACGCCGTCCTTTTCCTTGATGGTGACGTCGGTGAAGGTGAAGGACGGTCCGTAGCGGAAGGAGAAGTCGCCGGAGCTGTACCGAAGGTCGCGCTTGAGGGCGCTGCGCACCTGGGCGATTATCTGGCCCTTGTACGTGTCGAGGTCCAGGAGTCGCAGCGAGAGGCTTCCCGCCACCACCGCAATCGAGACGATGGCGGCGAGGAGAGGCAGTAGCCATGATCTTTTCGAGTTAAGCCGCATATGATCTATGTCCGGGTGGTAAAGGCCTTCAGGCGGCGTCGGCGGGGAGTTCGATTACGAACCTGCTCCCCTTGGGGAAGTTTTCCTTGGCCCTGATGAAGCCGTGGTGGTCGCTGATGATGGTGTTGACGATGGCGAGGCCCAGCCCCGTGCCGCTCTTCTTCCTGGAGAAGTAAGGCTCGAAGAGCCGCGGGCGGTCCTCCAAGGCGATGCCGTGGCCGGTGTCGGAGACGGTGAAGGTGGCCATCTTGAGCTCCCTGTCGTAGGAACTGGAGAGTTCGATCTCGCCCTCCCCCTCGATGGCGGCTACCGCATTGTCCAGGAGGTTGATCAGCACCCGCTTGATCTGGTCCCGGTCCAGCATGATGGCCGGCATTCCCTCGTCGGCGTTCAGCTGGAAGCTGATGTGCCGGTGGGCCTCGACGTAGAGGGTCAGCGCCTCGCGCAGCAGCGCGTTCAGATCGCTGGCCGAGAGGACGGCGGCGGGCATGCGGGCGAAGTTGGAGAATTCGTCCACCAGCCCCTTCAGCTCATCCACCGATTTGATGATCATGGCGGTGCACTCGTCGAAGACCTTCTCCTCCCCCTCGAACCTGGAGAGGTAGCGCTTGCGCAGACGCTGGGCCGAGAGCTGGATCGGGGTCAGCGGGTTCTTGATCTCGTGGGCGATCCTTCTGGCCACCTCGCGCCAGGCCGCCATGCGCTGGGCCTTGATCAGGGTGGTGAGGTTGTCCAGCACCACCACCATCCCCATGAAAACCCCGTTTTCGTCCTTTAATACCGTGAGGTTGGTGAGCAGGGTCAGCTCGGCGTCCCGCATCGGGATGGTCAGCTGCTTGGTGATCGAATCCTGCTTGGAAAGGACCATGTCGCGCAGGAGGCCCTTGACGATGTCCAGGTGTTCCGGGCAGAGGACCTCGCGGAAGTTCTTCCCCGTGACCCTGTCCATGTTGATCAGCAGGAGCTTCTCCGCCGACTTGTTGACCGTGGTCAGCAGGCCGTCCTTGTCCACCGAGATGATCCCGGCGGTGACGTTGGCCAGGACCGTTTCCATGTAGCGGCGGCGCTGCTCCAGCTCCAGGTTGCTCTTCTTCAGCTCCTCGTTGGTGTGCTGCAGGGCGAGCTGGTTCTCCCGGAGGTCCTGGGTCATCCGGTTGAAGGAGGTGATCAGCATGCCGATCTCGTCGTGCCCCGTCTCCCCGAGGTGCACGTCCAGGTTCCCCTCCGCCACCTGCCGGGTAGCCTCGGCCAGCTCCTTTATCGGGGTGGTGAGGCTCTTGGCCAGGTAGACCCCGAACCAGACCGCCAGGAAGACGATGACCATGGTGATCAGGAAGAGGGTCAGGATGTACCCGGTGGCGATCGGGTTTTTCATGATCTTCAGCTGCTTGAATTCATGATAGGAGGCCGAGATCTCCCTCATCTTGGCGACGAGGGAGTAGGGGACGTAGTAGTTGACCACGATGACGCCGACCACGTCCTTGCCGTTCCAGTTGGAGCGGATCGGAACGATCCCCCTGATGAGGTCTGCCTTCCCGGTCGGATTGACCCTGGTCAGCTTCTCCCCGGCCAGCCCCACGTTGATGTCCTCGGAGGAGGGGTTGGTGAAGTCCCCCAGGGGGAGCTTCGGGTTGCCGGCGCGGATCAGCTCCTCGCGCTGGGAGGAGAAAACCTCGACCACCCCCAGGTTGTACTCCTGCTGCTTCTGGCGCACCAGGGCCTTGAGCTGCGGGAGGTTCTCCTCGTTGAGGAGCTTTTTGTGCTTGATGATCTCGCTGATCTGCTCGCCGTAGTAGAGCGCGTTGGCGGCGGAGCTCTTGTAGTAGGTCTGGGCCACCTCCATCGACTCGTTGAGCGAGTTCTCCACCTGCTTGTTGAACCAGTTCTGGATGGTGTTGCTGATGAAGCCGGCGCAGACGAAGAAGAGGAGCATGGTGGGGACCAGCGACAGGGTCACGAAGGCCAGCACCAGCTTGGTTCGCAGGTGCGCCCCCGGCGTATTGTTGCGCCGTTCCAGGAGGAGCTTGGCGATGTTCCTGACGACCAGGTAGACCAGGAGGATGATGAGCAGGATGATGACGTTGATGATGCCGAAGATGACGATGTTGCTCCCCATCGGCACCTCGGAGGAGAGGCGCGACAGGTGGATCTCGATCGAGGTCAGCACCAGGATGCTGAGCAGCGACAGGCAGACGAAGACTGCTTCCCGTTTCCTCTTCCTCAGTTCAGCGGGAGGGAGGCCGGGTGCGGTGTCGTGCTGGGGCGCAGCGCTATCGGGGGAGGAATTCGGCATCAGGTCACTCTATACGAAATGGGCGTATGATTTCAAGGGCTGTCGGCATTCTTACAAAAATCCGGGCCATCGTCTCGGTAGGAGCGCCCTCCCGGGCGCGAACGTTGGCGGGCGGTTCGCGCCCGGAAGGGCGCTCCTACGGGCGCGCGCCAAAAAAAAGCAGCCCCGGGGAGGGCTGCCATATGAAATACATCTCTCGATCTCGATCCTGTTCCCGGCCTGCCTCTTAGGCCGCGGTATAGACCAGCTCGGGAATCGGGAGCTGGAACGGGGCGTTGAGGGCCTGCGGGGTGAATTCCATGACGGTGAAGCAGTCGGGGCGCTTGAGGAGCTCGGTGACCAGCTTGTGGTTGAGGTCGTGGCCGGACTTGGTGGCCTTCACGTGCCCGAGCAGACGGTAGCCGCTGAGCGCCAGGTCGCCGACCGAGTCCAGGATCTTGTGGCGCACGAACTCGTCGGAGAACCTCAGGCCCTCCTCGTTGATGACGCCGTCGTCGCCGATGACCACCGCGTTGTCCAGGGAACCGCCCAGGGCCAGGCCGTGCGCCTTCAGCATCTCCACCTCGGCCAGGAAGCCGAAGGTGCGGGCCTTGGCGTACTCGTCGGAGAAGGATTCCTGGCTGAAGAGCATGGAGCGGAACTGGCTCCTGACCGCGCGGTGGGAGAATTCCATGTCGAAAGAGATCTTGTAGTGGCGTGAGGGGATGATGGAGATCTTCTTGTCCCCCTCGACCACGCTGACCGGCTTCTTCACTACCAGGAACTTGCGGGCCTTGCCGCATCCCTTGGTGCCGGCCTTTGCGATGGCTTCCACGAAGGGGGCGGCGCTGCCGTCCATGATCGGGACTTCGGGGCCGTTGATGTCGACGTGGGCGTTGTCGATGCCGCAGCCGTAGAGGGCGGCCATCAGGTGTTCGATGGTCGAGACGCTGGCCTCTCCGCGGCCGATGGTGGTGGAGAGGCGGGTCGAGACCACGTTGGCTGCGCGTGCCTCTATGGAGACCGGGGGGGAAAGGTCAACCCGGTGGAAGACGATCCCGGTGCCGGCCTCCGCCGGACGCAGGGTCAAGGTGATGGTCTTTCCCGTGTGCAGGCCGATGCCGCTGAAGGTTGCTTTGTTCCCCAAGGTGTACTGGTAAGTCATTGCGTGCTCCCGGCTGATAAGTAATCAGTATGCGGACTATATAGCAAGGAGCGGGCCAAGCGGGGAGATGGTGTCTTGTCTCGACAAAAGGCAATGATATCGGGCTGCTGGGGTTGGACCAGGTCGTGCGGCGGGGATGCCTGGGTGTGGCGAAAGTGTGTCCTGTGGTGTAAAAGCAACGCGGGGTGTTGCGTTTGTGCAACAGTTACAGGCGGCCCGAGCGCAGGATGGCGATCATCCACCATAAGCCGACCACGCCGGCGCAGGCGTATCCGAAGAAGGCGAAGGCGGGGAGCCCTAGGAGGAGGGGGCCGCGGTTGGTGGTCATGGCAATCGACGAGCCTACGAGCAGCGCGGCTATGATGAGACTCAGGCAGACCCGGTTGGCCGAGCGGTCGAGTTCCCTGCTGAAGCGGTCGAGGCCCCGGTGTTCGAGGTCGATGCGGAACTTGTTGCGGTTGATCTTCTTCAGGACCTCCTTGACCTCGCGCGGGAGGTTCCGCGCCAGGGTGAGGTAGGACTGGAAACCCCTCTCCATCTCGTGTAGCAGCCGGGTCGGCGAATGCTGCTCCTTGAAGGCCCGCTCCAGGAAGGGGCGCAGGTGGCCGACCATGTCGAACTGCGGGTCGAGCTCCCTCCCCATCCCCTCCACCACCACCAGCACCTTGACCAGCATGGTCAGGTCCGGCGGGATCTTGATGCGGTGGGTCGAGACCAGGTCGATGAACTCGAGGAGCATGCGGCCGACCTCGATCTCCTTGAGCGGGATCTCGAGGTACCCGTCGATGAACTCGGCCAGCCCCTTCTTCAGCGCGGTCACGTCCAGGTTTTCGCTCACCTCCACGGTGTCGGTGATGGTCTCCACCAGTTCGTCCACGTCCCTCCTGATCACGGCGGCCAGGACGTCGGTGAGGTAGCGCTTGGTCCCCGGCTCGAGCCTTCCCACCATCCCGTAGTCGAGGAGGCAGATCACGTTCCCGTTCAGGATCATGACGTTGCCCGGGTGGGGGTCTCCGTGGAAGAATCCGTGCTCCAGCACCATCTTGAGGAAGGCCTGGGCCCCGCGGCTGGCGATCTCCCGCCGGTTGAGACCGATGGCCTCGATGGCGGCATGGTCGCTGACCTTGATCCCGCTCACGTACTCGATGGTCAGCACCCCCTTGGCCGTGGCCTCCCAGTACACCGTGGGAAAATACATGGTCGGGTCGCCGCGGAAGTTGTCCCGGATCCTCTCGATGGCGTGTCCTTCGCGGGAGAGGTCCATCTCCCGCCTGATGGTGTAGGCGAACTCGCGCACCACCCCGACGGGGTCGTAGATGTCGCTTCTGGCCATGTGCCGCTCCAGAAGTAGCGCCACCCCCATGAGGATGTCGATGTCGGTCTCGACCATCTCCGCGACCCCCGGGCGCCGCACCTTGACCACCACGTCCTCCCCCGAGAGGAGGCGGGCCCGGTGGACTTGGGCGATGGAGGCGGCGGCTATCGGCTCGGGATCGACTCGGGCGAACTTCCTGGAGAGAGGACCTTCCAGTTCCCGTTCCATCTGGGTGCAGATGTCGCTGAAGGGAATGGAGGGGACGTTGTCCTGCAGGTGCGCGAACTCCTGGACGAAGGAGGGGGGGATGATGTCGGCGCGGGTGGAGAGGAGCTGACCCAGCTTGATGAAGGTCGGGCCGAGTTCCTCCAGGGCCAGTCTTAGCCGCTGCGGGGGGGTGAGATTGGCGCCCTTCGATTCCGAGCGGCGCAGCACGCGACGCGACGCCGCCACCACGTGGGCGAGGTTCATGTACTCGAGGAGGTGCCCCAGGCCGTAGCCGGCGAAGACCGTGATGATCTGCCGGTAACGCCTGATGCTCCTCACGTTGCGGTTTAGCTGAATCAGTCTCAGCATTCGGTCCCCGGCTCCTCGTCCAGCGACTGCAGGGCCTCCAGCGCCCGGACCCGCCGCTCGAGCCGGTCGAAGTCCTCGCGCGAGACCACTCCCATCCGATCCATGGCCCGTTTGACCTCGACCTCGGCCATCTCGGTGGTCCGCTCCCGCCCGACCCGGGCGATCTCCTGGATCCGGTCCAGGAAGGCCCGTCCCTCCTCCTCGCTCATCTTGTAGCGGGATTTCATCTCCTTGACCAGTTCCTCACCCTTCTTCTGGGTCAGCGCCGCGGCTCCCAGGGCGGTAAGGGCTGCCTTCTCCAAAAGTTCGAACATGGTGTGCCTCCTTTGGCGGGCTCATGAGCGAGCCTGAAGGGGGGGATGCCCCCTGCTAATGATATCGGCGGCCCGGGCAAAGTCAACGCCGGACCTCCTTGACTTTACTCGGGTTCTGGCCGATACTGCCTTGATGGCGACCAGCGAAACGGGTAAGGTTATGGATAATAAGAAGACCATCACTATCAAGAACGTGGCGCAGATACTTCTGCAGCGTCGGCTGATAGACGAGGAGCAGTTCGCGGACCTCCTGGCCAGGGGCGAAACCCAGTCCCAGCGCCTGGCGGGAGGACAGCAGAGCGGCTATTCGCGGCGGCTGCAGCACACCCCGGAGAAGCCTTCCCCTGCCGAGGTGGTGGCTTCCTTCAACCTCGAGATTCCCGGGGGGCACGGCAAGCTCCTGACCGAAGACGCCATCACCGAAGTGCTCGCGGCGGCGGTCGGGATGCCGTACATGAAGATCAACCCGCTGAAGCTAGACCTGGAACTGGTCACCGCCCATATTTCCCGGCCCTTCGCGCTGAAGCACCTGATCGTCCCGGTCGGCTTCGCCGCCGGCGTCCTCACCATCGCGGTGGCCGACCCCTTCAACGACGAGGTCATCTCGGAGTTGCGGGATCTGACCCGGATGGAGTTCCGCAGGGTCCTTGCCTCCCGCAACGACATCCTCAAGATCCTGAGGGAGTTCTTCGGCTTCCGCGCCTCGGTCAAGGCGGCCGAATCCGAGGTCGGGGCCGGGGTCGACCTTGGCAACTTGGAGCAGTTCGTCCGCCTGAAGATGGGGCACGAGATCGAGGGGACGGACCGCAACATCATCTCGGCGGTCGAGTTTCTCCTGCAGTACGCCTTCGACCAGAGGGCCAGTGACATCCACATCGAGCCGAAGAGGGAGAAATCGCTGGTCCGCCTGCGGGTGGACGGCGTGCTCCACAACGTGCACGCGGTGCCGAAGCAGCTGCACCCCCCCATTGTCTCCCGCATCAAGATGCTCTCCCGCATGGACCTGGCCGAGAAGAGGCGCCCGCAGGACGGCAGGATCAAGACCTCCCACCAGGACAAGGAGATCGAGCTGCGCGTCTCCACCCTGCCGGTGGCCTTCGGGGAGAAGGTGGTGATCAGGATCTTCGACCCCGACGTGCTGATGCAGGAGCTTGACCAGATCGGCTTCTATCCGCGCGAGTACCAGCTCTACAACTCCTTCATCCGCCGCCCCAACGGCATCATCCTGGTCACCGGCCCCACCGGCAGCGGCAAGACCACCACCCTGTACTCGTCGCTGCGGACCCTCTCCTCGCCGGAGATCAACATTGTGACGGTGGAAGACCCGATCGAGATGGTCATGGAGGAGTTCAACCAGGTTGGGGTGCAGACCGCCATCGGGGTGACCTTCGACAAGGTGCTGAGGAACATCCTGCGCCAGGACCCGGACATCATCATGATCGGCGAGATCCGCGACCACGAGACCGCCGAGAACGCGGTGCAGGCGGCGCTGACCGGCCACCTGGTGCTCTCCACCCTGCACACCAACGACGCACCCTCCTCCATCACCAGGCTGCTGGACCTCGGCATCCCCTCCTTCCTGATCTCCTCGACCGTCATCGGCATCATCGCCCAGAGGCTGTTGCGCAAGATCTGCCCGGCCTGCAAGCGGGAGCGCAGCCTCACCGAAGACGAGCTGGAATACCTGAGGCTCAAGACGGCTGGACAGGTATGGTACGGCAAGGGCTGCCCGGAGTGCCGCGGAACCGGGTACAAGGGAAGGACCGGGATCTTCGAGGTGCTGGACGTCAACGAAACCATCAAGGCCTCCATCGCCGAACGGGTGGAGCTTGCAGCCCTGCAGGAGGCGGCGCACCGGGACGGCATGGTGCCGTTGAGGGAGCAGGCGGTAAGGAAGATGCTGGAAGGTATCACGACCTACGAGGAGGTTGTCGCCGTCACGTGACAGGTCGGCTTGGAGGTAGAAGGTTCAGAGGAGGCTGGTATGGAACCGACCGCTGCGGAACGCGTTGAGACTGCCATCTTCGCCGGCGGCTGCTTCTGGTGCATGGAGCCCGTCTTCGACAGGATACCAGGAGTCCTCTCGGTCACCCCCGGCTACACCGGCGGGACCGTCCCCAACCCCAGCTACCAGGAGGTCTGCACCGGGGAGACCGGCCACGTCGAGGCGGTCCGCATCCACTTCGACCCGTCCAGGGTCAGCTATCGAGAGCTGTTAAAGCTCTTCTGGCGAAACATAGATCCCACCACCAGAAACCGGCAGTTCTGCGACTTCGGGAGCCAGTATCGAAGTGCCGTCTTCTATCTCGACCACGAACAGCAAAGGGTCGCGGAGGAGTCCATACGCGAGCTGGAAGCCGCGAGACCCTTCGATCGTAAGATCGCCACCGAAATCCTGCCCGCCACCGAGTTTTATCCCGCCGAAGAGTATCACCAGCAGTACTACAAGAAGAACCCGCAGCGCTACCAGCAGTACCGTGACGGTTGCGGCCGTGACGCCAGGTTGAAGGAGCTTTGGGGAAAGGAGTAACGGCAGGAGCGTCCTCCCTGTGGTGGATGGGGAGACACTTCGACGAGGGGCGCAGAGCGAACTACCTGGTGCCCGCCATATCGATCAAGGTCCGCTGAAGGGTTTCGCAGCGGTAGGGCTTGACTATGGCGGCACAGAAGCCGTGATCGGCATAGCTCGCCATCACCGGGTCGTTGGAGTATCCGCTTGATACTATCAGCCGCGCCGCCGGGTCGAAGGCCAGGATCAGCTG
>NZ_JBXKJL010000216.1:0-1068 GCF_056994735.1 Geomonas sp. | reverse complement strand
GAGACCCCGACGGGGTTGGGGAGGGTGAAGTCAGGCGCCTCGTCTCCGCTCTTGAGGACACGCTCGGTGATCCCCGAAGCTGCCAACTCGCGGGAAGCCCGCTCGAGGAGTTCCGCCTTTTCCGGCGCAAGGGGCGGCAGCGACCTTTCCAGCGTCTTGATCTGCGACCTGAGATCGTGTTCCATCACAGTCCTCCAGTAGCACGGTCCAATAGCGGTTCCCTTTCCAGTCATCAGTTTTACCCAAATCCGCCTCCCGGTCAACGAGGGAGCCACTTTTTGGGCTCCCGCGCAAAATATGACAATTTTGACGCAGGTCATGAACATCACGGGTGGATCGCGCTATCTTCACATCAACGAAGACACAGGAGGCGCAGATGAAATTCAAAAATGATTTGGGCGAGGCGGCAATCCAGGACGTAATGGCGAAGTACCCGGAGATCGGGGAAATCCTGAACCGCTACGAGATTGGCTGCGTCACCTGCAAGGTCGGCATCTGCCTCCTCAAGGATGTGGTGGCGATCCACGGCCTTTCGGCGGAACAGGAAGCCGGCATCGAAAAAGAGATCAGTGACTATCTGGACGCGAAAGCGGAAAATTGACCGAAACCTCACCCCCGCAGGGGGAGCAGATATAAGAAGATAACTGACAGATAAAGGGAGAGAAAAATGGGACATTCAGCATGTGGCTGCCCGGGCAGCATGGCAAGAGTCATTGAGAGGACTGAAACTACTGACAACACCACCACGGTGAAGGCCGCCTCCGAACTGAGGCAGTGGCCGGTGCAGCTGCACCTGGTACCGCCGACCGCCCCCTGGTTCCAGGACAGCGACATCCTCATCTCGGCCGACTGCGTGGCCTTCGCGCTCGGCAGCTTCCACAGCGACCTCTTGAAGGGGAAGGCCGTTGCCATTGCCTGCCCGAAACTCGACGACACCTCGGCGTACGTGGAAAAACTCGCGGCGATCTTCCAGCGCAACGAAGTAAAGAGCATCACCGTGGCCATCATGGAGGTTCCCTGCTGCCGCGGCCTCGACATGATGGTCAGGCAGGCGCTTTCGATGTCCGG
>NZ_JBXKJL010000215.1:0-4915 GCF_056994735.1 Geomonas sp. | reverse complement strand
TCGAAAAGGGGCACAGCCATGCATCGAATTGCATCAGCACTCTTGCCGTTGCGAGTTTGACGGTTGGACTAAGCCAGATGGCTTTGGCAGCGGACTTGCCGCAGCGGCCCGCGCCGGCGCCACTGTTGGCTCCCACCCCAGTCTACAACTAGACCGGAGTTTATTTCGGCATCAATGGCGTTTGGGGGTGGGGAAGTCAGGAAGCACTTAACCTGATCACCAACCGTTTCGAGGGCGACTCGGTTTCATTTTTCGGTGGCGTGTTTGGTGGAACGGCCGGTGCGCAAATTCAATCGGGCCATGTTGTTATCGGCTTTGAAGCCGATCTCGACTGGGCAGGTTTGAAAGGCTCCCCCACATTTGTTCCGACCGCCGGTTGGGCGATTGGAAACGTCACAAGCTTTAAACCTAGGAGCTGAGCGGCATTCTCCATGTCGCGGAGAAACACTTTGTGGACGGGATTATTCGGGTTGAAAAGCCGCTGCAATCGAGGTCAAAACAGCTTGTCCAGGGCCCGCCGCCGAATGACTGGTCCAGATCTTGGCTATCCGTAGCGGGCTCCAAGTCATGGGAGGAACGCTCAATCCGAGCACCACGGCCTACTGGGTCGCAAGGACTGAGCCATGTCGGCCTTTTCCCAGCAAATCGATAGGACGCGCGTACTCAAAATATGAAAACTTATTGCGGCCGCAGTGAAACGACGAGGGCGTCATTGGCGCGGTCAAGGCGCCGTGCCAAGACGCCCGCAACATAAAAAAGCGCGGCCGCGCTGTATCCAAGTAGCGCGGCGTCGGCAATATAAAACTGCGAGCGTTTCAAGGCACGTACGTCCGCGGTGTGTGGCTGATCTAGTAAAGCGGAGATTTCGCCAAACACCGCGCCGGGCTCATCCACTATGGCGATCTGGGTGCCATGCCTCACGACCGCAACAGCACCATCCTTGAGAAACAGCAACCGGCCTGTCCTCGAACCAGCGGCGAGCACGACCTCGTCAGTGCGATAGGTTGCAACCGGCAGGTCGGCGTAATGGAAACTTGAGTAGGTAGAGGTAACCTGCATGTCCAAACCTCCAAATCTCAAATCTGAAAAGTAGGCAGGACCTCGTGCTCGCAATGTGATGTGGTTCACACAACCGCGCGCCGCATTCTTTGTGTGATCATTTTGCCGCTCTCCTAGGCTGCTGATTACCGCTGCCGCTTGTCCGCTTTGGGTCATAAGCAGACATTTGCGGTGCAAAAGGTCATGTCCGCATTACCTCCGAAAACAGACATGTGCGGTGCCACTAGGGATGTCCGCTATGGGCCAGAAGCGGACATCCAAGACCGGAATGCGTGCAGCGCATTTTCCACTGTCGACTTTTAACAATTTGGTGTTGTAACAATAAAGCTAGCCGCAAGTGGGTAATTCCATGATTAAATCTACCTTTGTGATTGTGTCTTGTATTATGATTGCTGTGGGATTTGTTTTTTACTTTGTCGGACATCGTAAGAGAGACTCCCTCGATGTCCCATTGCTATCGAACCACGCAAAAATGCTTATAGGCGGCAGCTTGATTATTTTCGGTTTAGGTTTTTTAACGATGGCCATCAAATAACCGGGCGGCAAGGTCGGCTTTGGGTCATAAGCAGACATTTGCGGTGCATCTTGCATTAAAAAATGGATCAGACCCGACAAGCAATGCATCTGGACGTAGGTCAGAGAGAGCCCTAAAGGCCGCATCAAGCTCGCTCACAGTGCTGGCGCTCTGAAGTTGAATCGTCAGCCCATTCGCCTGCGCAGCCGCCCGAACATCCCTGAGTTCGGGGGGCGCGTCTGGACTGATCGGGTTGATGAGCATCGCGATCTTGGTGGCCTTAGGAACGAGCTCGCGCAGTATTTCCAGACGCTTCTGCGCGAGCGGTCCCGTGATCAAGGTGATGCCGGTGGCGTTGCCACCTGGCCGATTGAAGCTCGCAACCAGCCCAGCCGCAATCGGATCAAGGCCCACAACGAAGACGATCGGTATCGTCGTCGTCGCAACTTTCGCCGCAAGTGCCGCAGGTGGTGCAAGCGCTACAATGAGGTCAACTGGCCGACGCACAAATTCAGCCGCAAATGCCGGGAGGCGATCATACCGGCCCTCGGCGAAGCGATATTCGATGGTAACGTTCTTACCTTCTTCGTAGCCAGCATCACTGAGACCACGTCGCCACGCAGCCATTAGTTCACTTTGTGCCTGTGATAGCGAGCTCAGGAACCCAACCACCGGCATGGCGGGCTGCTGCGCGCGAGCGACAAGCGGCCACGCAACTGCTGAGCCAGCAACTTTGATGAAATCTCGCCGCCGCATTTACCGCTCCCGGCTCAGAGCGGCATCGTATCAATCTGTACCGGTTTTTCTGAAAGGGGACAGAGAAGTGGGAATCTGCCGATGTCCGCTTTGGGTCAGAAGCGGACATTTCCACCTGCGCGAACCGAATGTCAGCTAGGGCCAGACTGGCCGTAGCTAATTTTCGTAACCTACGGGTTGGAATTCGACCCCGCCCGCGAGAAGCCCCATGCCCGGCACGTGGTTCAATTCGAGCCGAATGCCCTCTGGATCCTCGAAGAGCACCGAGTAATAGCCAGGAGCCCACCCTCCCTCTTCCGGCGGGTGCACGATCTTCGCGCCGATTTCGGTGAGGTGGCGGTAAAAGCGATCGACGTCTTCGCGCGAGTAGGCGCGAAAACAAAGGTGGTGGAGACCGATCCGGGTTTGCCGGAAAACTTCCTTCCGGTGGGCCTCGTCGGCGGGGATGACGCCGATCGCGGTCTTTCCTCCCACGAAGTAAGCGCCTTCTTTGCGCTTGAACACGGTTTTGAATTCGAGAAACTGAAAGATCTTTTCGTAGAATGGAATCGTCGTCTCGGGGTGATTCACGGTCAGGATCGTGTGCGCGATACCGTTTATCTTCATCGGTGCCCTCCCTAATTTCCCGGTGGTCGGGCGTGATATTGTTATTACGATAGCACTTCGCATGTCCGCTTTGGGTCTTGGTTGTGTAAAAACGCTCTGGGGACGAGCGCAGAATTGAGAGCCTGCGCAAGGAGGAGACGCGCATCTCCTGATTATGCCCTCATCGCCGCTATGAGGGGCTGTGTGCCCATCATGTTCATTACGCGGGTGAGGTTGTAGGCCAGAACGTGTAGTGCCATCTCGGAGGCAACCCGCGGGAGCGTCTTCATCAGGAAGTGTGTGGCTCCCATCCGCGCCTTGATTGTCCCGAACGGATGCTCGACCGTCTCACGCCGCTGGCGCATCTTCTCTGAATGCTCATCGAGCCGCCGCTGAACGGCTTCGAGAACGTGCTCGTGCTCACATCGCGTGATCCGTCGCTCTTTGGCGGTGGTGCAGCGATTTTTGATGGTGCAGTTCTGACAGGCGTTGGTCCAGTATCGGCGTAGTGCCGATCCATTCTCCTCGCTGGTGTAGTGATAGGCGAGCTTCTCCCCGGCGGGACAAACGTAAACGTCCTCCTCAGCCACAAAGCGGAAATCCTGCTTACCAAAGCGCCCTTTCGCTTTTGCGTTCGAGGTCATCGGCTTTGGTAGCGTGACCGTGATGCCGGCTTTGTCGCACGCCAGAATCTCCTCGCTGCTGAAGTAGCCGCGGTCGGCGATGACATCGAGGTCCGTTACTTCCAGTGTTGCCTGCGTCTCTTTGGCCATATGGGCGAGCTGTGCTCGGTCGCTCCCGACGTTGGTCACCTCGTGTGTAATGATCAGATGGTGTTCGGTGTCGACTGCGACCTGGACATTGTAGCCCACCACACCTGACCCTCGACCGCTCGTGGCCATCGAACGGGCATCAGGATCGGTCAGCGATATCTGTTGGTCAGGCGTTGCCAGCATCCGCGCCTTGAGCCCATAGAGGCGCTGCATCTCCTCTTTCAGCTTCGCGATCTTCTCCTTCAGACGGGTTGTCTTTGTCTCGTGTGCCTCAGACGGCTCCTGCCGATCGGCACTGTCGAGCTCGCGCAGATAGCGGGCGACGCTCTCCTCGATCTGCGCCATGCGCCGCTCCATCTTCGCCCGGGTAAAGTTCCTGTCCCGGTTGTTCACCGCCTTGAACTTGCTGCCGTCAATCGCAACGCTGACTTCCGTGAACAAGCCGAGAGCGCGACAGAGCATGATGAACCGGGCGCACACCTTGCGAATGGCCCCGCCATTGTCCTTGCGGAAGTCGGCAATCGTCTTGTGATCGGGAACAAGCCGGCCCGTCAGCCACATCACCTCAACGTTGCGCCCAGCCTCGCGCTCAAGCCGGCGGCTTGACTGAACCCGATTGAGATAGCCGTAAATGTAGAGCTTCAGCAGGACCGAGGGATGATACGAGGGTCGGCCAGTTACCTCGGGAGCAACCCCATCGAACCCCAATTCGCCGAGATCGAGCTCATCAACAAAAACATCGATCACCTGAACCGGATTATTCTCGTCGATCCAGTCCTCTAGGCACTCTGGAAAAAGCGTGCTCTGCCCGCGATCCGTGCCCTCAACGAAGCGCTTCATCCGATCCCTCGCAGCGTCAGAATCACTGTTTGCGAGAATCACATGAAGCCCGACGTTTTTACACAGCCAGGGTCATAAGCAGACATTTGCAGCGCAATAGGCGATGTCCGGCTTTGGCCCCCTGAAAGCGGACATCAAATGCGTCAAGGCCACGATGGGCCAGGAAGAAACATGCGCAACCTCCCGCCGACGCTGCGAACTGCGGCAGATAGCACAGCTAATCCTGACTACGGTTGTTTTGTCAGAACGATGTGGGTTGCGGCAGCTGAGGGAACATGCTCTGTCACTCGATAACCGAGCTTAGGGAGGTCAAGTCCCGAAAGTAGATGTTCGCCTGCGCCGAGCAGCACTGGCGAAATTGCCAAGTGCATTTCGTCGACGAGACCCT
>NZ_JBXKJL010000214.1:0-1498 GCF_056994735.1 Geomonas sp. | reverse complement strand
TGGAGCATTTCTTGTTGATGACAGCCGCGGGCACCTTCAGTCCCGGTGCACCGTTGATGCAACGCTGACCTCGATGGTCGTGCTTGCAGTCGGCGTCCAAGGTGACGATCTCGTAGCCGAGGAAACGTGCCGCCTCCGTTCGGGCGTGCGTGATCAGCGTCTTCTCCTGCGAGAGTTCCAGCTTGAGGGCCTCATGCAAGAACGCTTGCAGCCGCTGCTTGATCTGCTCGGCTTCTTCCCGCGGCCCACTGAAGCCCAGCAGGAAGTCGTCTGCATACCTGACGTACCAGAGGCGGCGGAAGTCCGGGTCGTCGGGGTCCCGGGAGGCCATGTGCTGCGATTGTTGGCGTAGCTGTCGAGCCTCGTCGGGATGTCCGGCGTCCCATTGTCTTCGTGCCGCGTTCAGCAGCGCCATGTAGGGCGGGTACGGCTTCCGTCGGTCTCCGTGGTTGTAAGCCGGAAGCAACACGGTTTCGGCGAACTGGTCCAGCCTGTCGAGGTAGACGTTGGAGAGGATCGGGCTGCTCACACCCCCAACAATGTTGCGAACGACCTTGTTGGGGGCTCCCTTCAAAAGGGGATGGACTGACCCGATACACGATGCGGACCTCCTGCTCGTCGATCTCGACCTTCTTCACCAAGGCCCGAACCACTTCCCGCCGCGTCTCCCAGTCCGGCTCCTGTAGCCCCTGCGAAACACGGCTCGCGAACTCCTCCAACTGACCGATGACCAGCCGTAACTCCGCCTCCTTGGCAGCCTCGCCGATCCGCTGACGATACTCGGACTCCAGTTTGGCCAGCCGCTCCCTCGCCGCCGAGATCCGTGGCTCGAATTCCGACTTGTCGAGCAATCCCTCGCCGTAGGCATCAATCAGCCGAGAAATCATCTTCTTAACATTTCTCACCATCTTACTGAGATGCTGGACCTCCCGATTCGGCCCCGTCTCCGGACCCTGAAGCCGCCGCTCGTACTCCTTCCGGATCCGCTCCGGTTCGGACAAGAGGCGGCGCACATCGTCCCAGACGGCGGCGTCCAGCATATCGGTGCGGATCTGCTTGTTCCAACAGAGGCGCTGACCGCCGAAGCGATAGGCGTCCGAGCCCGTGCAGCGGTAGTAGGCGTAGGGGACCTTGCCCTTGGCCGAGGCCCGGCTCGTCGGTTTGCCGTAGCAACCGTAGCCACACCGCTTGCACACGACCAGGCCTTGGAGTAGGTACCGGCCGCCTCCGGGCCGGTCGCGGCGGCGCCGGCGGTTCTCCTCGAGTTGAGCCTGGACCGCACCGAAGAGATCCTCGCTCACGAGGCCGGGGACTTCGATGAAGATTCGATCTTCCGAAGATGTGTCAATCCTCGAGACCGGCCGCCTGGGCTGCTCGGGGCGGCCGCGCTGCGGGCGGAGGCGCTGCGGCTTGAGCTCTCCCGAGCGCGTCTTGCCGAACGCCGCCGTCCCCTTGTAGGCCGGATTCTTGAGGATCAGCCAGACCACCGAGCGATCCC
>NZ_JBXKJL010000212.1:0-3058 GCF_056994735.1 Geomonas sp. | reverse complement strand
GGCGCCGACCTGATCCTGACCTATCACTCGAAGGAAGTGGCGAAGCTCCTCAAAAAGGGATACGAAGCATCCTTCCTCGAGCGCTCCAGCTGCGGCTGCGGCTGCAAATGAAATAACAGGCAAAAATGGAAAAGGAAAAGGCCCGCGCGAAACGGGCCTTTTCCTTTTACTGATTAGCGCCAATCTTCCACTACGAGATTGTCATCCCCGAATGCCCTTGTCGGGGATCCAGATTTCACGTCGTTTAGGAGCTGGATTCCCGATCAGAATCGCTTCGGGAATGACAGTTTTGGAAGCTGGCTGAAGATTGGTACTAATCAGGTTCCTTTTTGTGTCAACCGGGGAGTCACGACCCGATAAAGATTTTCCTCCGGCTCCACCGCGCCTTCCCCGGCGTCCCCTGTGCCGATGCTCTCAGGCCCTGATCATGACCAGGAGCATCTTGAAGCGCTTCACGGCTCGCAGTGAATGCGGCTTGTTCGCCGGCATGATCACTATCTCCCCTGCTGCTACTGTCTGTACCTTTCCCTCGATGTTTATCTCGGCCTCACCGTCCAATATCTGGACGAATGCATCATAGGGCGCAGTGTGCTCGCTCAATCCTTCTTCTGCGTCAAAAGCAAACGCTGTGATTGTGCCGACGGGTTTGTCAACCACTGTCCTGCTGACTACGGCTCCATCCTGATATCCGGCGAGGTTTGCCAAATTGAGTTTCTCGCCCGTTGCCACCCCTTTTTTCTCTGGCATATCGTCCCTCCCTCTCTCAAATAGCGCTCTCTGTGATAGTAACTTTACCGCCTTGAGCCAGTCTATCAATTGATGGAAGTCAACTAAATGGTAAAATCTAGGCCATGCCCAAACCCTTTCGCTACCTTGAGCCGACATTCTTCGCCGGATTGTTTGACGATCCCTTGCTGCTGGTCCGCGTCCGGCCGACAGGGCGGGCTATCCTCTTCGACTGCGGCAAGATGCACCATCTCGCCAAAAGGGTCTATACCTCCATCGACGCCATCTTCATAAGCCATGCCCACATGGACCACTTCATGGGAATGGACAGCGTCATCCGACACAGCCACGCCTCTCCCCGCACTGTCGACGTCTTCGGCCCCCCCGGCCTAGCCGCTCGCATGGGCAACAAATTCGCCTGTTATGACTGGAACCTGGCCGAAACCTTCTGGGGAAACTTTCGGGTAGGTGAAGTCCTTGACGGGCGCATCGCGAGCACGCTCTACAGCGGGCCCGAGGCCTTCGCGGCCAAAAGGGAAGGAGAACGGAGCGGGGAAATCTACGGGAACCGCTTCCTCACGGTGAGGAGCACGGCCTGCGAGCACAGGATCCCCGTCCTCTCCTACAGAATCGATGAAGGGGCCGCATTCGCGGTGGATGACGGCCGCATGGCCGATGCCGGGGTCATGAAAGGGGAATGGCTGAAGGAACTGGAGAAGCTTTTCCACACGGGGACGCTGGAAGGCTCGCCCATAACCTATCCTGCACGGAGTGGCGAGACCGTCGAAGAGCGCCACGAGCCTGACGCCGGGGAGCTGTATCGGCGGATCACGAAAGTGGAGGCCCCTGCCAGCATAGGTTACGTTACCGATATCGGCTATTCCGAGGAGAACATGGAGAAGTTGGCGGCGCTCCAGGAGGGGGTGACGCTGCTGATCTGCGAGTGCGCCTTCCTGGCGGCAGAGCGGAAGAAGGCTGGTCTTTCCCGGCATCTTTGTACCACCGAGCTCAACACCCTGCTCGACCGTCTGCGGCCGCGCTATGTGCTTCCCATGCACCTGTCCAAGATCTACCAGAGGGGGAGCGCGCCCTTGTACGACGAAATCGAGCCCCCGCCCGGCGTCACCGTGCTGAAGATCCCGGACCGTCTAACCCCCCGCCCCATCATGGAGAGCGAGGTGCCGAAGCCGATAGAACTTCAGACACGGTGAATGGTGAATGGTGAATGGCGCTTCAGCCCGTGGGGAGGGTGGGGATGGGGCTTGATCAGGAAGGCGGTTTTCTGCTACAAACGTGCCTATGAAAAAAACAAGCTCACATGATGCACCGGTAGTTTACTCCTCGGAATTCGGCAGGATGTGCCCGGGCTGTGGCAAGCCTGCCAAGGACTGCGTCTGCAAGAAAAGCTCCGCACCCGCCGGCGACGGGATTGTCAGGATCAGGCGGGAGAGCAAGGGGCGCGGTGGCAAGACCGTCATGGTGATCACCGGAGTTCCGCTCGACGCTTCCGCCCTGACCTCGCTGGCTGGTGAGCTGAAACGCCGGTGCGGCTGCGGCGGAACCGCAAAAGACGGCGTTATCGAGATCCAGGGAGATCATGGGGAGCTGCTCTTGGCGGAACTCGCGAAGCGCGGTTACAAGGCCAAACGAGCCGGCGGTTGAGCCCTTTATTCCACCAGAAACGTCTTCCCTCCCACTTCGACGCGGTCGCCAGGCCGGAGCTTCCTGCCGCGCCGCAGCTCCACCTCGCCGTTGACGGATACCATCCCCTCCGAAATGATGATCTTCGCCTCACCCCCCGAGGTCACCGCGTCAACTGCCTTCAAAAAACTGTCCAGCTTGATAAATTCCGTGTCTATCTTCATGCATCCTCCGCTTTCTAGCTTCTGCCCTAATGGGGCGGTTGAACTTATCATGTTTTTTTGCTAAAAAAGAGACATTTCGTAAAGGAGACCTTCATGTATACCACCAATGATTTCAAAAAGGGCCTTGTCATCCAGCTCGATGGCGCCCCATGCCTGATTGTAGACGTCACCTGGCAGTCCCCTTCCGCCCGTGGGGCCAACACCATGGTGAAGACCAAGTACCGCAACCTGATCACCGCCCAGGTGCTGGAGAAGACCTTCCGCTCCGGCGACAAGGTGGACGAGGCTGACTTCGAGCGGCACAAGGGGCAGTTCCTCTACGCCGACGGTGGGCGCGGCATCTTCATGGACCTCGAGACCTACGAGCAGTTCGAGATGGACGAGGAGGCATTCTCCTCAATCGCCCCCTTCCTTCTGGACGGGACCGAAGTTCAACTCGGCATCTTCCAGGAGCGGATGGTCAACGT
>NZ_JBXKJL010000211.1:0-2219 GCF_056994735.1 Geomonas sp. | reverse complement strand
CGTAGAAGCCGGTCGGGTTGGCCTTGACCGCGCCGGTGTAGCTGACCTGCACCGGGTGGCTGCCGGTGGTGTGGTCCTGGGTCTTCCTGGAGCGGTGGCAGTCGAGGCACATCTGGTCGGAGTCGTTCAGTGCCCTCAGGAACGGTGCCGAGTTGTTGGCGCTCTCCCTCGGCCCGTGCAGGTTGTGGCACTTCGAGCAGAGCATCTTCCCTTCGTGCGACTTGACCACCAGGGCCGGGCTCTGCGGCGGCTCGGCCCCCGCTTTCGGGTTGGTGTCGGAACCGGACCAGTTGTGGGAGGTCTGCAGACCTGCCTGGGTCCCGAAGGGGTCGGCCGCATCGGCCGGCGAGAAGGGAAGCCCCTGCGCCTTCGCGCCGCCGGAGGGGTTGTGGCAGCTGAAGCAGATCAGGTCGTTAGTCTGGGCTCCCAGCGAGTTGTGGGAGACGTGGCACTGCAGACACTGAAAGTCGTGAGGTGCGGGCACGGCATAGCCTGGCATATGGTCAAAGAGAAGGATCATAAACAGTGCCGCTGCACATAAGGCGATATTCTTCATTGTCTGCTCCCACATTTTTCTGTACACGATGTCCGCCTTTCATCCCAGCCCGGCGCTCTTGCCTGAAAACGCCCTGCTGCTGATCCCCTGCGGGCAGCCCACCCGGGGTAAGAAGTGTGGCCAGTCGTCATATCGGCGGCTGGCATCTAACCTTTAATGAATTCATGCGGGGCAGGCATTTAATCCCGCCCCGCCCTATCCTCTACCGGCAGGCCAGGCTTCCGGCCTTGCCATGGCGGCAGTCGACCCCCGAGGGGTACTGCCAGGTGGCATTGCTGGTGCTGGTCGAGCCCGAGCCGCTTCCCGCGGTAGCGGAGGATCCCCCCCCTACCCCGCTTCCGGAGCCAGCCGTGCTCCCTGCGGTCCCGGTGCTGCCGGGGATGCCGCCGGAGGTGGCTACCGTCCCGGAGACAGCCGGGGTGAGCCCGGAAAGCCTGGTGTTGTCGGCAGACTCGTCGGTCCCGACCGCGAAGAAGGTGACCACGCCGGTCACGTCGGCGGTGATCATCCTCTTGTTCTGCTGGTCGTAGATCACGTCGACAAGCTGCAGGAACTGTCCCTCCTCCGCGCCGTAGCTCGCCAGGTAACCGACGAATTTCGGCTGCGCCTCGAGGTCGATGACCTGCACAGAGTTCTGGAAGCCGTCGGCCACGTACATCCGCACGCCGCTGGCGTAGTCGAAGGCGATCCCGTCCGGATAGGTAAAGCTCAAAGGCCCGGAGAGGGTGGTCGGTCCGCCGACGGAACGCTTGAAGTTCCCGTCGGTGTCGAAGAAGACGACCCGGTTGTTGAGGGTGTCGGCCACCGCGATCAGCTTCCCTTCCTTCTCGTAGCTGAGCGTGGTCGGGAAGGTCAGCTGGCCCGGCTTCGAGCCGGTGCTCCCGAAGGTGCTCTTGAAGGCGCCGGAGGCGCTGAAGACCGCGATCCTGTCAGCCTTGCTGTCGGCGACGTAGATGTTGCCGGCCGCGTCCAGCGTGATGCCGTTGGGCTCCTTGAAGGTGTAGCCGGTCAACTCGCCCTGTGCCCCGCCGTTATTGCCGTAGTAGGTCACCTTACGGTCGTGGCTCACCAGGAGCCTCCCGTCGGGGAGCGAAGTGAGGCTGCGCACCACCCCCGAGACCGCGATGACACCCTGGAAGCGGGCGTTGGCGTCGAATTTAACCACCCCGCGCTTTTGCACGTCGGCCACGTAGAGGTTGCCGGCTGCGTCAAGCGCCATTTTCCCGGGCGCCCGCAGGCTCCCGGAAAGCGTCCCGAGCAGGGTCACGGTCGGAGTTGCCGCCCAACCTGTTCCCAACGATCCCAGGAGAAGCAGCATCCCCAGGGCCAGGCTCAAACTCTTCATCTTGGATCGCGTCATGGTAAAGCCTCTTTCATCCGTTGTGGCGGGGCCGCCGGCACTGCGGCGGCCCGCTCATTTGTTTATCTGCAGCGCTCAAGGGAGAGCCGACTCGTATCTTTTAGTTGTAGTAGGCCTGGTGGCAGTTGATGCAGTTGGCGGTGGTCGTGTTGTCCAGTCCCAGGTAGTTGATGGCCGTGTTCTTGGTGTCCAGCGTCGGCCCGGCAACCTCGTGGATCGAGAGGGCCGTCGAGTCGTCGAAGATGCCGTTATCCAACCAGTCGATCGAGTACTGGATCAGGCGCTTGGCGTAGGTCGGGTTGT